>JACCXW010000431.1 GCA_013696785.1 Geodermatophilaceae bacterium
CAGGACATCGGCTGCCAAGGTGGATGCATGCGACAGGAGGACATCTGGGACGCAGAGTCTGCCCGGACGTACGACACGCCGGGCACAGGGATGTTCGCTCCCGAGGTGCTGGAGCCGGCCGTCGACCGCCTGGCCCAGCTCGCTGGGCAAGGAGGGGCACTCGAATTCGCCATCGGCACCGGCCGCGTGGCCGTCCCCCTGTCCGAGCGGGTACCGGTCAGCGGCATCGAGCTGTCCGCCCCGATGGTCGAGGTGCTGCGCGCAAAGACTGATGAAGACGCTATCCCCGTCGTCATCGGAGACATGGCCACCGCGTACGCCCCGGGAGAGTTCACACTCGTCTACCTCGTGTACAACACGATCTCCAACCTGCTGACCCAGTCCGAGCAGGTCGCCTGCTTCCGCAACGCGGCGCGTCACCTCACGCCCGGCGGCCGGTTCGTGATCGAGCTGTGGGTTCCCGAGCTGCGCAAGCTCCCGCCCGGGCAGCACGCCATGGTCTGGCATGCCGAACCAGGACACATCGGCCTGGACACCTACGACGTCCCGCAGCAGCGCGTCGTGTCGCACCACTTCGGTTTCGGCGAGGGTAGGCAGGCGGAACTCTTCCGCAGCCCGCATCGCTACATCTGGCCGGCCGAACTCGACCTGATGGCACAGATCGCCGGCTTCGAGCTGGAAACCAGGCACGCGGACTGGGCAGGTGCCGAGTTCACCGCCGAATCACGGTCGCACGTATCGGTCTACCGCCTCTGCTCAGCGAGCGACTGACCCGGTCGACAGCACGCCGCCGGTCACACCTTCTGCAACCCCCGCTGGTCGGTCCGCAGAACCCCATGCCGTTCGTCGACATCCTGCACTTCAGCGGTGACCTCGTCGACCGCGAGACGATCCACGTGACAGAGCCGCCGATTCGTGAGCTGTCCCGCCAGTCGATCGCGGTCGGCGCCGCCTCGACCTCCGGACGAGTGCCTGCCTGCGTGAACAGCCTGTCCAGCGCGCCGCTGCTCGGGCAGAATGTCCGGGACCAACGCGGGGCGGAGGAGATTGGAATGGCGAACAAGCCGCTGACTCGCGAACAGGTCCTCGACGATCTCGAATTCCTGGCTACCTGCGAACACGCCCTGGTCGTGGAGTACCTGTCGGTCTGTTGCGCGCTGGGGCACGACCTTCCCGCCGACGAAGGCGGAGCATGGACCGAGCCGGCCCGCGAAGCCGCTGACGCTGCCTCGATCCTCGCGCAGGGTGAAATGTTCCACCTGAAAGGGATCAACCGCGGCCTCATCGAGGCCGGACGGTCCGCACAACTGGGGCGGGCCGCCACCATCTCCACCGAGACGGTCGCGCAGATCACCCTCGAACCGCCCAGCGCGGCTCAGCTCAGACATCTGCTCGAACGGGAGGCGGCTATCGCCGCGGCCGTCGACGAGCGATACACCCGCCTCGCTCCTGCGGTCACGTCGGACCCGGTGTTCGAGGGCGTTCTCCTGGACGCGCTGCGCTCCATCATCATCGACAGCGGCCCGACGCACGCCGCGGCGTTGACGGCCTTGCATGACTCCCTGCGCCACCTCGAACCCGGCGACTTCCTGCGCGCGACCCGGCGCGAGGCGGCCGACACGTTCGAGCAGCGCCTCCTGGACGTCAGTGACCGGAACTACCGTTTGATCCTGTCCGCGCTACAGGAGCAGTTCGCGCAGCCGGACTTCTTCGTCGCGGGGACGTTTCGCGGATTCGCCGTGTCCGCCATGGACGGCCTGGATGAGATCAACCGGGTCCTTGTGCAGCGCGGACTGCTCCCGCCGTTCACCCTCCCCTGACCTTTGGGTTGGGCTCGATCATCGCCGGAGTGCGGCGCTACTTGACGGGACCGGTACCGAAGCTCCAGAGGTTTCCTTCGAGGTCGCGGGCGCTGTACCCGCGGTAGCCCTCGCCGTAGTCGTGGGGCGTACCTTGCATGTCGGCGCCGGCCAGCTTGGCCCGCTCGTAGTGGGCGTCCGCGTCCTCGATCATCACGTAGACCCAGCCCTGCCCGAGGTGGCTGCCGTGCAAGTCCTCGGGGCGGTCCAATTGGATCAGGGTGGTCCGGTCGCCGTACGTCACCATGGCACCGACCTCGTCGAGAACGCGGCCCTCGAATCCGAACGCCTCCTCGAGCCAGGCCAACGCGACACTCACGTCGCGGAAGGTCAGCGATGGATACACCAGCCCGCCTCCTGTCGTTTGCCGGTCACCGTATCGACCGGCCGGCGTTGCCGAACTCATCGCCGGTGGGCTATGCGTCGGGGAAGCGGTAGTCGGCGAACTTGCCGCGCAGGTCCTTCTTGGAGAACTTGCCGACGCTCGTCTTCGGCACTTCGTCGATGAACTCCACCGCCTCGGGCAGCCACCATTTGGCAACGAGGGGCCGCAGGTGCTCCAGCAACTCCTCGGCCGTCGCGGTCTGACCCTGCTTGAGCACGACGCATGCCAGCGGCCGCTCGTCCCACTTCGGGTGGGGTATCCCGATAACAGCTGCCTCGGCCACGGCCGGGTGCCCCATCAGCAGGTTCTCCAACTCCACGGAGCTGATCCACTCGCCACCGGACTTGACCAGGTCCTTGGTCCGGTCGACGAGCCGGATCGATCCGAACTTGTCGATGGCGGCCACGTCGCCTGTCTTCATCCAACCGTCCTCCGTGGACAGTTCCACGCCTTCGTCGGGTTTGTAGTAGCTGTGCGCGACCCATGCGCCGCGCACCTGCAGCTCGCCGGTTGCCTTGTCGTCCCAAGGCAGCTCGTCGATGGTGTCCGCCTCGACGATGCGCAGTTCCACGCCGGCCATCGGCGTACCCTGCCGCGCCCGGATGGCGACCAGATCGTCATCGGACGCATCGAGATCGCGGGACTGAATTCGGCTGACGGAGCCGAGCGGATGCGTCTCGGTCATCCCCCATGCGTGCACGATCGGCTTGCCGGTCTTCTCGCGGTAGGCCTCGGACAGCGCCGCCGGTACGGCGGATCCGCCGCAGATCAGGCTCCGCAGGGAGGAGAGATCGAGGTCGTCGACCAGCGGCAGCAGGCCCTGCCAGATCGTCGGTACGCCGGCGGTCACGGTCACGTTCTCGTCCTGGATCAACTGCCCGATCGCCGCCGGGCTCATGTCAGGTCCCGGGAACACGAGCGCCGCGCCGGCCATCGGTGCGGCCTGCGCCAGGCCCCAGGCGTTCGCATGGAACATCGGGACAACTGGCATCACGGTGTCGCCTTCGTCGATACCCAGGCAGGACGACGTGGTGGCAGTGAGTGAGTGCAGCCAGGTCGAGCGGTGCGAGTAGACGACGCCCTTCGGGTTGCCGGTGGTACCGCTCGTGTAACACATCGCGGCGGCGCGGTACTCGTCGGCGACGTGGAAGTCGACCGGTGAGGCGGCGGCCAGCAGTTCCTCGTAGTTCAGGATCCGCTCGTCGTCGGGAACCTCGTCCTCGCTGTCGTCCATGACGACGACGTGCCTGACCGTCGTCATCGTGTCGATCAGCGGCCACAGCACTTTGAGCAGCGACCGGTCGACGAAGATCGCCTCGTCCTCGGCGTGGTTGGCGATGTAGGTCAGCTGGTCGGGGAACAGCCGGATGTTCAACGTGTGCAGGACCCGGCCGCTGCACGGTACGGCGAAGTACAGCTCCAGGTGCCGGGCAGAGTTCCAGGCGAACGTCCCGACACGGCCGTCGGCGGAGATGTCGAGGTCGGCCAGGACGCTGCCGAGGCGCCGGGTCCGCCCGGCCCATTCGCCGTAGGTGGTCCGCTGGATCCGGGCTGGCGGCCCGGTGACGATCGACTTGTCGGGAAACAGCCGCTCCACCCGCCGGAAGATCGAGTCCACGGTCAACGGGTAGTCCTGCACCAGTGCCTGCATGCGGCCACTGTGCCAACTCTGCCCGCCGCCGTCACCCCGAGGACTGGCCCGCCGCGTTCGTGATCATGGGATGTGGCCGGTGGGCTGGCGATGATCTCGGTCGTTCACCGGTCCTGGGCGGCACATCCCCATGATCATCACCGGAGGACCGGCAGTGACCCATGATCACGGATCAGACGGTGACCGGTAGCGAGCGCAGTCCGCGGATCACGAACTCTGGCCGGCGCTGCGGTTCACCGGCGAGCGCGAGGTCCGGGAACCGGGTCACCAGGATCCGCAGTGAGGCCTGCAGTTCCACCCGGGCCAGCGGTGCGCCGATGCAGAAATGCACGCCGGCGCCGAAGCCGATGTGCCGATTGTCGGCACGTCCCACGTCGAGCCGATCCGGGCCGGTGAACACGTCCGGATCCCGGTTGGCGGCACCGAGCAGTGCCGCGACCCGCTGCCCCGGCTCGATCCGCACGCCGGCAACCTCGACGGCCTCGACCGCGGTCCGCTCGAACAGTTGCAGCGGTCCGTCGTACCGGATCAGCTCCTCGACGGCCGACGGGACCAACGCGACGTCCGCGCGCAGCCGGGCTAGCTCTGACGGGTGGCGGAGCAGTGCGAGGGTGCCGTTCGCCGTGACGTTGACAGTGGCCTCGTGGCCGGCGTTCAGCAGCAGGATGCAGGTGGTGACGAGTTCGTCCTCGCTGAGCCGGGACCCGTCCTCGCCGCGGACGCTCACCAAGTGGCTGACCAGATCGTCGGCGGGCTTGCGCCGGCGTTCGAGCGCCAGCGACCGCAGGTAGGCCACGAACTCCGCCGCCGCGCGCTCGGCGGCGGCTTCCAGGTCCCCGGTCCGCTCGTACTCGTACATCCGCACGATCGCGTTGGACCACGGCCGCAGCAGCGGCCGATCCGATTCCGGTACGCCGAGCAACTCCGCGATGACGGCGACCGGCAGCGGTTCGGCGTACAGCGGAACGAGGTCGACCGGGCTGCCGTCGGAGCCGGCGTCTGCGACCCGGTCGGCCAGGCTGCCTGCCACCTCCAAGACCCACGGCCGTAGCCGCTCGACGTGGCCGCGGGCGAACGCGGCGGCGACCAGCCGTCGCAGCCGCGTGTGGTCCGGCGGCTCCATCTCGAGCAGGGCGTTTCGGTGGATGAGGTTGAACGACGTGAACGTGTCCGCCGGCTCCCGGTCGCGCCAGATCCGGCCAAGCCGACGATCCCGCAGCACGGCGTTGCTCGCGGCGTGGTCAAAGGCAATCCACATACCGAGGGCACTGTCCCAGCTGACCGGAGCGGCCGCTCGGGCGGCGGCGAATGTCGGGTACGGATCGGCGATGAACTCCGGATCGGTCAGGTCGAGACCCATCCCCCGGACGGTAATGCAGAGCGTCGGTGACGTCGGCTGGCTGTCGACGCTCCTCTGGTGACCCGCATGACCGGTCTCGTACGTATCCCTGACGGGGCGGTCCGATCTCCGAGCGGCTGCGGTCGTCGTGCCTACCTCGTCTTACCCACTCGATCGACTGACTCACACAACCCTGAAGGGGGCCCACCATGACCCGGCAGGCCATTTCCAGCGATCGCGCGCCGGCGGCGCTCGGGCCCTACAGCCAAGCGATCATCGCCGGAGGCTTCGTGTTCTGTTCCGGAACCGCGGGTATCGACCCGGCCACCGGTGTCGCACCCGAGGGCATCGAGGCCCAAACCGACCAGGCCTTGCGAAACGTTGCTGCCATCCTGGAAGCCGCCGGCGCGTCGATGGCCGACATCGTCAAGACGACCATCTTCTACGCCAGGGTCGATGATTTCGAGGCGCTCAACACCGTCTACGCCCGGCACATGCCCGGTCCGCCACCGGCGCGCTCGGCGCCTTCGAACATCGATCTCCCTCGCGGGCTCCTCGTTCCGATCGAGGCCATAGCCGTACTTCCCTGAGAGACAAGGCTCCACGCGTCCGCCCGGGCGGAAGCCTCAAGAAAGTTTCTCGGGTGTCGGCCGTTCCCAGGCTCCGGTGCGGAGGATCATGACGACGGTGTTCGCACCGCGCGTGGTGGCTCATCGCGGCTCCTCCGTGGC
>JACCXW010000435.1 GCA_013696785.1 Geodermatophilaceae bacterium
GCCTTCGGCGGCCTCAACTGGGCCCTTGACGGCGCTGCGGCACCGGTCGCCGCAGTGCTCCGCCTCAAACCGGCGATGGCCCCCACCGGCGCCCTGCCGCCCGGGACCCGCTCTGCTGGCGACACCCGCGCACCCGATATCCGGATCCGGAACGTGTCTTTCAGCTACCCGGGCTCGGACCGCCCCGTCTTCACCGATCTTGACCTCAGCATCCCGGCTGGCTCGTCGTTGGCCATTGTCGGGCAGAACGGCGCCGGGAAGACGACCCTGGCGAAGCTGCTCTGCCGGCTGTACGACCCCGACTCGGGTGCCATCGAGGTTGGCGGCATCGACCTTCGCGACCTCGACATCGACTCCTGGCGCTCCCGGATCACCGCGGTGTTTCAGGACTTCATCAAGTTCGAGCTGCCGCTGCGGGACAACGTCGCCCCCGGCGGTGGGGCTTCGGACACCCAGATCCTGGCGGCTCTGAAAGACGCCGGCGCCGACCGGCTCGCTGACCTCGACACCCCACTGGCCAAGGGGTACGCGGATGGCACCGAGCTCTCCGGCGGCCAGTGGCAACGGGTCGCCCTTGCCCGGGCGCTGTGCGCCGTCCGAAACGGCGCGGGGCTGGTCCTGCTGGACGAGCCCACGGCCCAGCTGGACGTCCGGGGAGAGGCGGCCATCTTCGACCGCGTCCTCGCCGCGACTCGCTCAGTTACCACGGTGCTCATCTCACACCGGTTCTCGACCGTCCGGCACGCCGACCGGATCTGCGTTCTGGAGCACGGCCGGGTGATCGAGCTCGGCAGCCACGACGAGCTGATGCGCCTCAATCGGCGCTACCGCACCATGTTCGACCTGCAGGCCAAACGCTTCGAGGCGACCACCGACGAGGAGGGGGTGAGCTTCGATGTCCTCGCCTGACGACGACTCACCAACCGCTGGCTACCGGTCCGACACCGCCCGCGACGAGATGCCCCCGGCACTGTCCTCGATGTGGCGGCTCTGCAAGCTGGGCTATCAGCGCGAGCCGAGGCTGCTGGTCTTTGCCTTCACCCTCACACTGGTCGCCGCCTTGCCGGATGCGCTGCTCGCCCTGTGGCTGAAGTTTCTCGCCGACGGGGTCCAGGAGAACAACCGCCGCACGATCTTGCTCGCCTCGCTGGCGATGGCCGTCTCGGTCACCCTGACCTGGCTGTTGCGCACGGTCAGCACCCGGCTCACGCGCCGTTTCCGGGACCGGGTGACGATCGCCCTGGAGACTCACGTGGCCCGGTTGCAGGCGTCGGTGGCGGGCATTGAACACCACGAACGGCGTGACTACCTCGACCGGCTTTCGGTGCTGCGCACCCAGGTGTTCGTGCTTGACCACATGTACATGTCGCTGCTCTCCACCTGCGGCTGGGTCCTGCGCCTCGGCGTCACCATCGGGCTCTTGGCCGCCATCCACCCGGCGCTCGTCCTGCTGGTCGTCTTCGCCCTGCCGACCGTGCTCAGCTCGACCTGGCGGCCCGCCGTCGAGCGGCGGACCGAGGAGCGCAGCGCCCAGCACAGCCGGCTCGCCGAGCATCTGTTCACCATCGCCACCACGGCCGCCGCCGGCAAGGAGGTGCGGATCACGGGGATCGGGCCAGGCCTGGTCAGCCGGCGCCGGCTCGAGTGGGAACGCTGGTACCGACCGGTCGCCGCCGCGCGCTGGGGGACCGCGCTCTCGCACGCGCTGGCCTGGGCCATCTTCGGGGTCGCCTATGTAGGTGCGGTGGTCTTCGTGGCCGCCGGGCTCGATGGATCGGCGGGATCGGTGCTGCTGATCCTGGCCGCGGGAGCGCGGCTGTCGTCCTACATCGGCGCCGCTGTCGGCGAGATAGGCTTCCTCCGCGGCATTTGGATGGACGGCGCCCGCCGGCTGGTGTGGCTGGAGAACTACGCGGCTTCCTATGTGGCAGACACCGACCTCACCGTTCCTGATCGGCTCACCGACGGTATCCGGCTCCAGCACGTCTCGTTCGCCTACCCGGGCACTGACCGGCTGGTGCTCGACGACATCACCCTGCACCTGCCCGCCGGCCAGGTGGTCGCCGTCGTCGGTGAGAACGGTGCCGGTAAGTCGACGTTGGTGAAGCTGCTCGCCAAGCTATATGAGCCCACCGCCGGCTCAATCCTGGTCGACCAGCGGGAACTGCGACGGATGCCCGCCGACGCATGGCGCACGAGGGTGT
>JACCXW010000436.1 GCA_013696785.1 Geodermatophilaceae bacterium
GGGAGACCACGCAGGCACCGCACGCGCACCGCACGCTGTACGCCATCGTCGCCGGCATCCCGGAGCACAAGATCCGGGTCATCTCCCCCGACATCGGCGGCGGCTTCGGAAACAAGGTCGGCATCTACCCCGGGTACGTCTGTGCCGTCGTCGGCTCGATCGTGACCGGCAAGCCGGTCAAGTGGGTCGAGGACCGCTCGGAGAACCTGATGTCCACGTCCTTCGCGCGCGACTACCTGATGCACGGTGAGGTGGCCGCGACGCCCGAGGGGAAGATCCTCGCCGTACGGACAACTGTGCTGGCCGACCACGGAGCCTTCAACGCGACCGCCCAGCCGACGAAGTACCCGGCCGGTTTCTTCCACATCTTCACCGGCAGCTATGACCTGGAAGCCGCGCACTGCAAGGTAACCGGCGTCTACACGAACAAGGCACCCGGCGGGGTCGCCTACGCGTGCTCGTTCCGCGTCACCGAGGCGGTGTACCTGATCGAGCGGATGGTCGACATCCTGGCGTTGAAGCTGGACATGGACCCGGCCGAGATCCGGCTGAAGAACTTCATCAAGCCCGAGCAGTTCCCGTACGCCAACAAGACCGGCTGGGAGTATGACTCCGGCGAGTACGAGCGCGCCATGCGGATGGCGATGGACATGGCCGGGTACGACGAACTGCGTCGCGAGCAGGCCGAGAAGCGCGAGCGCGGCGAGCTGATGGGCATCGGGGTCACGTTCTTCACCGAGACGGTCGGTGCGGGGCCGCGCAAGCACATGGACATCGTCGGGCTCGGCATGGCCGACGGTGCGGAGCTGCGTGTGCACCCGACCGGCAAGGCAGTCGTCCGGCTGTCCGTGCAGTCGCAGGGTCAGGGCCACGAGACCACGTTCGCCCAGATCGTGGCCGAGGAGATCGGCATCCCGCCGGAGGACATCGAGGTCGTGCACGGCGACACCGACAACACGCCGTTCGGCTTGGGCACCTACGGCAGTCGCTCGACGCCGGTCAGCGGCGGAGCCGTCGCCATGGTCACCCGCAAGGTCCGTGACAAGGCCCGGCTCATCGCCGCGGCGATGCTGGAGACCCGCCCCGAGGACCTGGAATGGGAGAAGGGCCGGTTCTTCGTCAAGGGCGACCCCACGCAGGGCAAGACCATCGCCGAGATCGCGATGGGTGCGCACGGGACGGTGACGCTGCCCGAGGGGGTCGACGGCAACCTGGACGCCGAGGTGACCTACGACCCGCCCAACCTCACGTTCCCGTTCGGCGCGTACATCTGCGTCGTGGACATCGATCCGGGTACCGGTGTGGTGAAGGTCCGCCGGTTCGTCGCGGTGGACGACTGCGGCACCCGGATCAACCCGATGATCATCGAGGGTCAGGTGCACGGTGGGCTCACCGACGGCGTGGGCATGGCGCTGATGGAGATCATCGACTTCGACGAGGACGGCAACTGCCTCGGCGGGTCGTTCATGAACTACCTGATCCCGACCGCGATGGAGGTCCCGGACTGGGAGACCGGGCACACCGTCACGCCGTCCCCGCACCACCCGATCGGCGCCAAAGGGATCGGTGAGTCCGCGACCGTCGGCTCGCCGTCAGCCGTCGTCAATGCCGTTGTCGACGCCCTTGCGCCGTACGGCGTCGTGCACATCGACATGCCCTGTACGCCGTCTCGGGTGTGGGAGGCCATGCAGGGCCGGCACGTCCCGACGGCCGGCATCTGACAACTTGCGTTTCATGATCATGAGTGTGGAACGCGGGAAAACCCCGGAATCTACACTCATGATCATGGTGCGCCCTTGATGCGTGACGAGCTAGCGGAACGGGCCGGTGAGCTGCGGCGCTCGCGTACGCCGTTCGTGCACGCAACCGTTGTCCGCGCGCAGCACCCGACCAGCGCGCACGCCGGCGACGCCGCGCTCGTGCACGCCGACGGTGCCATCGAAGGCTTCGTCGGCGGCACCTGCGCCGAGGCCTCGGTCCGGGCACAGTCCTTGCGTGTCCTCGTCACCGGCGAGCCGCTGCTGCTGCGGATCACGCCTGGCGAGGAATCCGAGGCGGTCGTCGACGAGGAGGGCGCCGTCACCGTCGCCAACCCGTGCCTGTCCGGCGGGACGCTGGAGATCTTCCTTGAACCACACCGACCGGCCCCCAGGGTCATCGTGGTCGGCTCGACACCGGTAGCGCATGCGTTGGCCGCCCTCGGCGGGCCGCTCGGCCTGCACGTCGAGTTGACCGACGGCGGCTCGGCCCGGCCCGATCCGGACGATGCCGCCATGATCGTGGCCTCGCACGGCCGCGGTGAGGAACCGGCACTGGCCGCCGCATTGCACGCCGGCGTCCCCTACGTCGCTCTCGTCGCCAGCCGAACCCGGGGCGGCACCGTACTGGCTGGTCTGGACGTGTCCGAGGCCGACCGCTCGCGGGTGCACAGTCCGGCCGGGCTCGACCTCGGTGCCCGGACCGCTGGTGAGATCGCGCTGTCGATCCTGGCCGAGATGATCACCGAGCGGGCGGACACGGTGCCCACACCGCAGCAGGCGGTGCCGGCGACCGCCGTCGATCCGGTGTGCGGCATGACCGTCGCAGCATCAAGCAGCACTTTGCAGGCGGCGTACGGCGGGGAGCAGGTCTACTTCTGTGGCGAGCACTGCCGCACGACGTTTCTGGCTGACCCCGCCGGGTTCGCGGGGTGACGGAGCCCGCCCGTCCTGGCGCCGAGGCAGGGGTTGTCGAGCGGGTTCCCGACGTGGACGCCCTCGTCGGTGCCCTTGACAGCGTGGACTACTTGACCGACACCGGCCTGGCCACGGCGCTGTTCATGGCGGTGCGGCTGCCGCAGCCCCTACTACTGGAGGGCGAGGCAGGGGTCGGGAAGACCGAGGCCGCCAAGGCGCTGGCGCGGATCCTGGACACCCCGCTCATCCGGTTGCAGTGCTACGAAGGCATCGACGCAGCCGAAGCGCTCTACGAGTGGAACTACACGAAACAGCTGCTGTCTATCCGGCTCGCGGAGTCCCAGGGTGAGCGGCTGGCGCAGACTGAGCTGTTCACCGCCGACTACCTGCTGCAGCGGCCGCTGCTGCGCGCGCTCGAGCATCCAGGCCCGCGCCCGGCCGTGTTGCTGATCGACGAGCTCGACCGCGCCGACGACGACTTCGAGGCGTTCACCTTCGAGCTGCTGGCCGAATCTTCGGTGACGATCCCCGAGCTGGGCACCGTGCACGCCGTCCACCCGCCGATCGTCGTCCTGACCTCCAACCGGACCCGTGACCTGCACGACGCCCTGAAAAGGCGCTGCCTGTACCACTGGATCGACTTCCCGTCCCCGGCCCGTACGGCGGAGATCATCCGACGGCGGGTGCCGGGCAGCGCTGAGCCGCTGGCCCTGGCGACGGCCGCCGCGGTGAGCCGGCTACGCACGCTGGAACTCGACAAGCATCCCGGCATCGCCGAGGCGATCGACTGGGTGGCCGCCCTGACGCTTCTCGGCGCGCACCGACTCGATGCCGAAGCGGTCGGCGCGACGCTCGGGTCGGTGCTGAAGAGCCGCGACGACCAAGCGGTGGCCCGCGAACGCGGCATGGCGTGGATCGCCGGCGCCGCGCAATGATCGGGACGGTGCAACCCGCGTCGATGGCGGCCGCGTTTGCCGACGCCCTGCATACAGCCGGACTGCCGGTGAACCCGGAGCGAGCCGGGCGATTCGCGCGGGCGCTGATGCTCGCACCGCCCAGGACCGTGGATCGGCTGTATTGGATGGCCCGTATCTCACTCGTGTCCGACCACAGTCAGCTGGGCATCTTCGATGCGCTTTTCACGGCCGTCTTCACCGGCGTTCTCGACCCCGCCGAACAGCGCGGCGACCCCACCGCGCCATCCGCCATCCAGGCACAGCCCCGTCCGCGCTCTGACTCCAGCGGCCCGGTTGGCCGGCAGCAAAGCGTCACGGGTGACCCGCCACCGCGGATCGGTGGCGATGGCGCCGGGGACGGAGCTGACTGTGAACGCGAGGGGGTGCTGGCCGTCGCTGGCAGCGAGGAACGGCTCGGTGACACGTCCTTCGCCGAACTCACCGACGACGAGGTGACCCAGATGCGCCGGCTCGTCCAGCGCATCGTGCTGGCCGCTCCGTTACGCCTGACCCGCCGCACCCGGGCCACGCACCGGGTCGCGGAGCGGATCGACGTACGACGGACATTGCGGCGAGCGCAGCGGACGGGTGGTGACCCGGTCCGCCCGGTGCACCGGACCCGCCGGCGGCGCCACCGCAGGCTCGTGCTGTTGTGCGATGTCTCAGGCTCGATGGAGCCCTATGCCAGGGTGTTCCTGTCGCTCCTGCAGGGTGCGGTGTCCGGCGCGTCGGCCGAGGCGTTCGTGTTCTCCACCCGGCTGACCAGGCTGACACGGGCGCTCGCCGTACAAGATCCTGACGAGGCGCTTGCTCGGGCGGCGGCGGCCGCGCCGGACTGGTCGGGGGGCACCCGGCTGGCCGAGAGCCTGCGGCGCTTCGTCACCGATCACGGTCGCCGTGGCATCGCCCGCGGCGCCGTCGTCGTGATCCTGTCCGACGGCTGGGCCACCGACGAACCGGCCGACGTCGCCGTCCAGATGGCCCGCCTCCGCCGGCTGGCGTACCGGATCGTCTGGGTCAACCCGCGCCAAGCCGCGCCCGGATTCGCCCCGACCGTCGGCGGGATGGCCGCAGCGCTTCCGTTCTGCGACGCGTTCGTGAGCGGCCATAGTTACGCGGCTCTCGAGGAACTGGCAGCGACCGTCGCCGCCACACGAAACCTGCCGCCGTCACACTCCTAGGCGAACGCCGGCATCACCTTGTCGGCGATCATCCGTAGCTGGGTGTCCACGTCGGCGGCGCCCTCGACCTCGCGTCCCATCAGCGACTTGACGAGTGCCGCGTCGGTGATAGCCAGGATCATGTGGTTGACGCCGGTCGGGGCGATCTCGCGCTTGATCTTGTCCACGCACTCCTCAGGCGTGCCGGCGATCGAGAGCTTCTCCGCGAGTTCCGGAGACGTCAGCTCGATGCCGCGGGCCATGTCACCGGCCCCGATCGCCTCGATGATGGGTGCGACATCCTCGGGTGTCACCCCGTTGCGGATGAGCTGCTCCTCCGGCATCGACGACGCGTACAGACCGACCATGCTCCGGGCGGCGTCCTTAGCCGCGGCACTGTCGTCGCCGACGGAGAAGACGACCCAGGCGCCGAGGTCGAGTGACTGCACGTCCTTCCCCGCCCGCTCGGCGCCGATGGTGCAGTGCTCGATCATGTACTCGTAGGCCTCGCGGTTGTAGCTCAGCGCGTGGTGACAGCCGTCGGAGAACTCCGCGGCCACTTCGAAGGACTTCGGCCCACGCATGGCCCCCATCTTTAAGGGGAGGTGCTCCTGCACGGGGCGCGCGAACGTGAACAGTCCGCCGTACTGGAAGAACTCGCCGTCGAAGGTGATCGCGCCGTCGTCGAGGAACGTCCGCATCACGTGCAGACCCTCCTTGACGCGGGACAGCGGCTTGGTGGTCTTCCAATCCGTCTTGTACTGCGCGAGCAGGCCGAAGTTCCCGCTGCCCAGCACTGCTTCGGCCCGACCACCCGTCAGCTCGTCGAGCGTGGCCACTGCCTGGGCGATGAGGGTCGGCTCGCGCAAGGTCACCGCCGACACCGACGGTCCGAAGCGGATCCGGGTCGTCGAGGAAGCAGCAGCCGCGAACAGCAGCCACAGGTCCTTCCACCACGTCTCGTCGGCGGCGTAGACCGCGTGGAGCCCGAGCTTGTCGGCCAGCTTGATCGACTCCAGCGACTGGCTCAGGGGGTAGTTGGGCAGCATCACGTAGCTGAACTTCACAGCGACACCTCTCCAGAGGGGTTCGGGTCCGGATCCGCGGGCAGCAATTCGGATCCGTGGATGACCTTGTGGGCAAAGTGCTCGTGCATCCACTCGAGATGATCGTGGCGGCTGTTCATGATCCGCAGCGAGTCCCAGTTCGGGAACTCCTGCTGGGTCACCCACTCCTGCATCAGTCGAGGATCGACCTCATAGAGATCCTCGAAGGTCGTGATCGCGACATCGGTGACGCGCGTCGGCTCCGGCGGCGTGTGCTGCTCGTCGTACCGGTAGCTCATGAGTAGGCCCGATCGAGGTGATACTTGCCCGGGTTCATGATGTTGCGCGGGTCGAGCGCCCGTTTGAGGTCGAGCATGACCTGGAAGCCGCGGCCCAACTCGTCGGGTACCAGGTCGACCTCGCCCTCGCGGCAGGAGCCGTGGCACGCGCTGATCGACCCGTGGTACTTCAACGACACCGCGGCGAGGTCCCGCTTGGCCTGCACCCACAACGCCCAGGCACGGTCGTCGAGTTGCTGCTCCCATATTCCGACGTCGATCTCGGTCAGCCAGTCGGTGCCGTTGTCGCTGCTGGTGTAGGCGAACATGCCCCAGTCGTCGAACACGTCGCTCTGCCGACGCAGGCCGGCGACGATGTCGTGCCACTCGCGGGTCACGGCCGGCAGATGGGTGTAGTTGATCGCGGCGTCCTCGCAGTGCCAGCTCATCGGCACCACCTGACCGTTGCCGGTGCGGCCGTGCAGCGGGGTGGCGTACCGGTCGTGCCGAGCGGCCCAGTCGCCTTCGGAGATCTCGTCGCCGAGGTATCGGGCACCGTGGGACTGGGCGATCCGCAGCAACCGTTTCCCGGCCGGGCGTACCTCGTCCTCGTACCCGTACATCACCGCGCAGACCAGGGCACGGACGTCCGACGGCTGCGGGATGTAGGCCTCGTCGTCGCGCCGGAGGTAGGCGACTTTGTGCTCGTCGAAAAGCACCGCGCCCGCGAACGTCGCCACGCCGGCGCGGGCCAGGTCGCCGACGCAGGCGTAGGCGTCGTCGTAGTTGTCGAAGGCCCAGAACGGCGACAGTTCAGCCTCGGGCTTGGGGAACAGCTTCAGCGTCGCTCTCGTCGCGATGCCGAGGGTGCCCTGATGACCCATGAAGAGGTGTTTGAGCTGGTAGCCGCTGGAACTCTTGGTGATCTTCTGCCCGACCCCGTCGCCGACATGCATGACCTCCCCGGTCGGCAGCACGTGGTCGAAGCTGAGCACGAGGTCACGGGTGTGGCCGTACCGTGCGCCGATCAGCGACCACCCACTGGTGCCGATCCGTCCGCCGACCAGCGAGCACGGATAGGACGCCGGGTCGTCTGGATAGATCAACCCATGCTTGGCGAGCTGCTCGTTGAGCTTCAGCATGCTGATGCCGGTGCCGACCGTGCACGTTCGGTTGACCGGATCGATCTCGTGGATCGCATTCATCCGCTTGACGTCGACGACGATCCCGCCACGCAGCGGTACGGCGCCGTCAGTCAGACCGGTGCCCCCGTCGCGCGGCACCACCGGCACGAGTAGCTCGTTCGCGATCCGCACGACCGCCGCGACGTCCTCGGTGCTCTCCGGCAGCACGGCGAGGTCCGGCAACCGTTCGGCCCAGCGGTGCACGGGAAACGGAGCAGGCACCCGGGCCCGGTTGTAGCGATCAGTCTTGGACGTCAGGATCTGGTCGTCGCGAAGTACCCGGCGCAGCGCATGTACGACGGTGTCGACCCGCTCGGCGGTGAGCGTCACGAACGGCTACCGCCCACCGTGATCCCCAGCGACTCGGCGAGCAGCTCGTGGATGTCGATCACGTCGATGTTCTGCGCCGCGCCGGCCTCGCTGAGCGGTCGCTCCGACCACGGGCACGCGCTGACAAGAGTGTCGACGGCGAGATCGGCCGCCTTGGCGATGCGGCCCGCGCTGATCGCCGCCGTCAACTCCGGTTTCTCGATGGGAAGCCCGCCGCCGCCGCCGGAGCAGTATGACCACTGGGTCACCCGGTCGACGTCGCGGAACGTGAGTCCGGGAATGGCCCGCAGGATCTCCCGCGGCTCCTTCCAGATGCCCTTGCGCTTGTTGAGCCGACAGGGATCGTGGTAGGTGATCGTCCGCTCGATGGGAACCGTCGGCGTGAGTACACCGTCGCGGATGAGGTCGGCGATCAGCTCCACCACTAGCACGACCTCGATGTCGAAGTCGGCGCCGAAGTACTTCGGGTAATCCTCGGTGAAGCTGATGTAGTCGTGCGGGTCGAGCACGAGCACCCGCTTGGCCCCCACCGATCGCCAGTCGGCCAGATTGTGCTCCGCGAAGCGGCGCGCCTGGTCGACGTATCCCATCTCGGCGGCCGGCCCGCCGCAGCACCACTGCTCGGCCATCAGCCCGAATTCGTAGCCCGCCGCTTGCAGGATCTGGGCCACCGCCCGCGGTACCGACGTCCGGTAGTAGGCGGCCTCGCAGTCGACGAACAGGATCGACTCCCCGCCGATCGGGATGTTCAGATCCGCGGCCCAGTCCCGGACCCGCTCCTGGCTGATGTCGATATCACCGAGCACCGGCTCGTGGGTGCGCTCGTCGGTCCGCTCGTTCCACGACTGCCACTTCGGCTGGTGGATGTCCTTCTCCACGGCCAGTGCCCGGACCGCTTTGACGACGTCCACCGTCCGCGTCCGGAAACGGTAGAAGTCGCCGGTGAAAAGCGTGTTGGGACAACGGAGTTCACACGCTCCGCACTGCGTGCAGTTGACGTAGTCCGCCGCGATGTCGGCGACGTCGAGCTCGCCGCGCTCCATCGCCACGACGTTCGCGTGGAACGCGGTCGGTGTCCACGACTCGTTGCGGGTCACCTGCATGACCGGACAGACCTCGCGGCAGAACTTGTGCCCGGAGGAGTAGCAGTTGTACGACGCGTTACGCCACTCGGCGACGAACTCCTGAGTGCGCTCGTCGCGGACCGTCACCTCCGGCTCGGCTCCCCCGTCGGTCAACGACATTCCTCGCACCTCCCATGAAGAAGCCCGTCGCGCTGCCCGCACATTAGCGGGATCGGTCGGTCATCGCGCGGTGGCCTGCGACCGGCTGAAGGCTCCTTCAGCGACTTTCAGTGCCGATTCAGTCGTCGTACAGAAACCTGCGCATTCTCGCACCGGATCACATGCCGGCGCCGAAACGCCCGAAAGGTGGATGGCAATGAAGCAAAACTTCAGGTGGCCGGTCGCGGTGGGAATCGCGACCGCATGTCTCGTCGCGGGCTGCGGCCAGGATGCGTCCTCGCCCCCGGCAGCGGGGCCGAGCACGGACACGACCCCGCCGCTGGCGACTGCACCGGACAGCGCCCGCGTCGATCTCGAGGAACCGACGTTCTCCGACCCCACCACAATCACGAATCCGCTGTTCCCGATCAATACTCTGACGCAGGTGGTGCAGATCGGCTCGGACGCCGACGGATCCCTGCGGCACGACATCACGCTCCTACCGGAGACGAAGATCATCGAGTGGAACGGCGAGTCGATAGAGACGGTGGTGTCGCAGTTCATGGCGTACAGCGACGGCCGGATACTTGAGCTGGCCACCGACTACTTCGCGCAGGCCGACGACGGCTCGGTGTGGTACTTCGGGGAGGACGTCGCCAACTACGTCGACGGCGTCCTGGACAACCACGACGGGACGTGGCTGGCCGGGCGGGACGGCCCACCGGGGATGATCATGCCGGCCCACCCGCAGGTCGGGGACGTCTACCGGCCGGAGAACATCCCTGGCATCGTCTTTGAAGAAGTCGTGGTGAAGTCGGTCGACGAACGACCCGACGGACCGCAGGGACCGATCGCCGGGGCCGTACTGGTGGAGGAGCACCCGATGGACGGGGCCATCGAGGACAAGACCTTCGCCCCTGGGTACGGCGAGTTCTTCGCTCAGGTCGTGTCTGAGAACGAGGTGGCCACCGTGTCGGTGGGTGTCCCCACCGACGCGCTCGGCCACGGCATTCCGGCGGAGCTGGCCGCGATCTCGTCGGTCACGGACCTCATCGGCCCCATCACGGACTGGCCGGCGGCAGGGACGAAGGTCGACTCGATCACCACGGCCTGGGAAAGCTACCGGAGCGACGCAACCCCGCTGACAGCCGAACAGGTGGATCAGGCCCTGGCGGCGCTGCGTACCGGCGTCGAGGCGCAGGACGAGTCCGCGACGCAGATGGCCGCCTTCGACCTGGCCTACGCCGCGACGGACCTCCGGCTGAGGCACGAGGGGCCGGCTGCGGCCGACCGGTACCGGATGGACATCATCGCCCGGCAGGCGATGCTCGACGCGTCGGCGGAGGATGGGGCCTTCGTCGCCGGGGACGCCGCAGCGATGCAGTCGATCTGGGACCGCGTCCGCCACACGGCGGCGGATCCCGTCGCAGTGGACGGCGCACTGGACGATCTGCGCAGCGCTGCGGACGCAGCCGATCTAGCCGGAGCGGCCGACGCCGCCGACCGGCTCCGGACAGCTCTGACCCAGCTCTGACCCCCGCGGGGGGAAGGGGCACAGGGGCCGGGGTTACTTGCGGTTGCTCGTGTCCGCGGTGGACAGCGCGGCCACGAACGCCTCCTGCGGCACCTCGACCCGGCCGACCATCTTCATCCGCTTCTTGCCTTCCTTCTGCTTCTCCAGCAGCTTGCGCTTGCGGGTGATGTCCCCGCCGTAGCACTTGGCGAGCACGTCCTTGCGGATCGCCCGGATGGTTTCCCGGGCGATGACGCGGGAACCGATCGCCGCCTGGATCGGAACCTCGAACTGCTGCCGCGGGATCAGTTCGCGCAGCTTCGCGGTCATCGCGACGCCGTACGAGTAGGCCTTGTCCTTGTGCACGATCGCGCTGAAGGCGTCCACCGCTTCGCCCTGCAAGAGGATGTCGACCTTGACGAGATCAGACGGAGCCTCCCCGGCCTCCTCGTAGTCCAGGGACGCGTAGCCACGGGTCCGGGACTTGAGCAGGTCGAAGAAGTCGAAGATGATCTCGCCGAGCGGGAGGGTGTAGCGCAGCTCGACGCGGGACTCGGACAGGTAGTCCATCCCCTTCAGGGACCCACGGCGGCCTTGGCACAGCTCCATGATCGCGCCGGTGTACTCACTCGGCGCAATGACCATCGCGCTGACCACGGGCTCAAAGACGTTGCCGATCTTGCCGGTCGGCCAGTCCGTCGGGTTTGTCACGACCCGCTCGCCACCGTCGTCCAACTCGACCCGGTAGACGACGTTCGGAGCCGTGGAGATCAGCGACAGGCCGAACTCACGTTCCAAGCGCTCCCGCACGATCTCCAGATGCAGCAGCCCGAGGAAGCCGCAGCGGAACCCGAAACCGAGCGCCGAGGACGTCTCCGGCTCGTAGTCCAGCGCGGCGTCGTTGAGCTGTAAGCGGTCCAGCGCGTCGCGCAGCAGCGGGTACTCCGACCCGTCGATCGGGTAAAGCCCGGAGTAGACCATCGGCCGCGGGTCGCGGTAGCCGCTCAGCGGCGTACTGGCCGGCTTGCGCTCGTTCGTGATGGTGTCGCCGACGCGGGACTGCCGGACGTCCTTGACCCCGGTGATCAGATAGCCGACCTCACCGACACCCAGGGTCTCGACGGGCACCGGTTCAGGAGAGATGACGCCGATCTCCAGCAGCTCGTGCGAGGTGAGCGTGGACATCATCTGGATTCGCTCCCGGCCGGAGATCCGACCGTCGAACACTCTGATGTAGGTGATGACGCCGCGGTAGATGTCGTAGACCGAGTCGAAGATCATGGCCCGGCTGGGGGCGCTGGCATCACCGACCGGCGCCGGGATGTCGCGGACGACGCGGTGCATCAGTTCGCGGACACCCTTCCCGGTCTTTCCGGAGACGCGCAGGATCCCGTCCGGCTCGCAGCCAAGGACGTGCGCGATCTCCTCGGCGTAGCGCTCGGGCTGCGCGGCCGGCAGGTCGATCTTGTTGAGCACGGGGATGACCTGCAGGTCGTTCTCCAGGGCCAGGTACAGGTTCGCCAGGGTCTGCGCCTCGATTCCCTGCGCCGAGTCGACGAGTAGCACCGCGCCTTCGCAGGCGGCCAGTGAGCGGGAGACCTCGTAGGTGAAGTCGACGTGACCCGGCGTGTCGATCATGTTCAGGACGTACTCGCGGCCGTCCTCACCCGTCCATGGCAGCCGCACGTTCTGCGACTTGATGGTGATGCCGCGCTCACGTTCGATGTCCATCCGGTCGAGATACTGCGCGCGCATGTTGCGGCCTTCGACCACGCCGGTGATCTCCAGCATGCGGTCGGCGAGCGTGGACTTGCCGTGGTCGATGTGCGCGATGATGCAGAAGTTGCGGATCATCGCCGGATCGGTGTGGCCGGTCGGTGAAGTGCTCACGTACATCCGTTTCTAGCGGGTCACGGGTGGACCGGCCGGTTGACCGCTGCGACCTCCATGATCCCACGCGGGTTATCCCGTTGCGGTCATGGCGAGCGGTGCGAACCATCACCGGCATGAACCAGGCGCAGTACGGCGTACCGGGAAGCCCCCGGCTGGCCTGGGACGACGTGCCGACCACGGTGCAGCGGGCCGTGGAGGAACACCTCGGGTCGCCCGTGGTGGAGGCGGTGAACCAGTCCGGCGGCTTCTCCCCCGGTACGGCGGCGAGAATCCGCTGCGCCGACGGACGTCGTGCCTTCGTCAAGTGCGTGGGTACGCCGCTGAATCCGCACACGCCGGCGATGCATCGCGCGGAGGCCCGGGTGGCGGCCGAGCTGCCGGCCGGGGTGCCTAGTCCACGGCTGCGCTTCGCCTACGACGACGGCGAATGGGTGGCGCTCGTCTTCGACGAGGCACCGGGGAACATGCCGCGGTTGCCGTGGACGAACACCAGCGCCCGGTCGGTCGCGGCTGCGGTCGAGCGGCTGAGCCGGGCGCTGACACCGTGTCCGTTGGCGGACGTGGCGTCCGCTGCGGATCGGTTGCGGGAGGATCTGACCGCGTGGCAACGGCTGTCCGTCGTTCCGCCCGCGGACCTCGATCCGTGGGAGGAACGCAACCTTCGACGGCTGGTCGACTCATCCGCGGCGCTGGTCGCCGAGGGGGGTCCGCTGACCGGCGACACGCTCGTGCACCTGGATCTCCGATCGGACAACATCCTCATCGAGCCGGGCGGACGGGTGATCTTCGTCGACTGGCCCTGGGCCTGCCGGGGACCGCGCTGGCTCGATACCGTGCTGTTCGCGCTGGACCCGGCGGTGTACGGCGGCGTCGACCCGGAGCAGCTGCTCGACGGGAGCAGCCTCCTGGCGGGCGTGGACCCTGACGATGTGACGGCGGTACTGCTCGGCCTCGCCGGTATGTGGGCGGAGAGTTCCCGCGCCCCGGCACCGCCGAACATGCCTACGATCCGTCCATTCCAGCGCCGCTTCCACGACGCCGCACTGGACTGGGGGCGACTGCGCAGCGGCTGGCAGTAGCTGTCGGAGCACAGCGCACGCTTCGGGGCACAGCGCCCGGTCGGGCTCAGCGGCTTCTACGAACGAGTTCTCGACCGTACGCGTCAACTCTGGACGCTGCCGTTCGTCCCGGGCCGCCGGCTCGCCGCCGGCAAACCGGTGTACGTCTTGACCAGCGGGGCGACGTTCTCAGGTGGCGAGGCGCTTGCCTACGACCTGCAACAGCTCGGACGAGCAACGGTCGTCGGCGAGCGCACCCGCGGCGGGGCCCACCCACGACGCGGATTCCGCGTGCACGCCCATCTCGAGGCGACGATCCCGGTTGCTCGCGCAGTCAGCCCGATCTCCGGGTCGAAC
>JACCXW010000069.1 GCA_013696785.1 Geodermatophilaceae bacterium
GCCGCTCGGTTGCGCGCAGCCGATCCACGACCGCGCCATCCGTCACCCTCGCGTACTCGAACACGTGTTCGACACTACCGACAGACCGGTCCTGTCAACCCCCCGCGCACACATCTGTGGACAACACGATCCTCTGGTGCACGCCGCGGGTCGATGGGAGCTACCTCGACCGTGATCTGCCGGGCGCGGAAGGCACAGCTGCAGGCCCAGGCCCATAGGGTCGGAGGCGACCACCGACGGCCAGGCGAGGATATGCATCCGTGACGGAGCTCACCAAGGACGACGACGCTGTGCTGGAGTTGCCCGACGTGGCACGCATCGGCGCCGACGTGCTGACCGGTGTGGGCAAGGCCGTCGTGGGGAAGCGGCCCGAACTCGAATTGGTGCTCGCCGCGATCCTGGCCGGCGGGCATGTGCTGCTGGAGGACTTCCCTGGACTCGGCAAGACCCTTGCCGCCCGGTCGTTCGCGCAGACCCTCGGCTTGACCTTCCGCCGGCTGCAGTTCACCCCCGACCTGTTGCCGGCAGACGTCACCGGGTCCTTCGTCTACGACCAACGGGTGTCGGAGTTCGAGTTCCGGCCGGGTCCGGTCTTCGCCGGTCTGCTGCTCGCCGACGAGGTGAACCGGACCCCGCCGAAGACGCAGTCGGCGCTGTTGGAGGCCATGCAGGAACACCAGGTCACCGTGGAGGGAACGACGTTCGCGCTACCGGACCCGTTCTGCGTGCTCGCCACCGCGAACCCGGTCGAGTACGAGGGCACCTACCCCCTTCCCGAGGCGCAGCTGGACCGGTTCCTGCTCCGGGTGCCGTTCGGGTATCTCAGCGGGGACGACGAGTGGCTGGTGCTGGAACGGCGGATGCAGCGCCAGCGGGAGGACATCGTGCTCGACGCCGTGACCGACACCGCCGGCGTACGGGCGATGCGCCGGGCGGTCGAGACGGTAACGGTCGAGGAGTCCGTCGGTCGCTACTGCGTCGCCCTGGCTTCGGCGACCCGCAGCAGGCCCGAGGTGCAGGTCGGAGCGTCCCCGCGCGGGGCGCTGGCGTTGCTGCTCACCGCGCGGTCGCTCGCGGTGCTGCGCGGGCGGGACTACGTCATCCCCGAGGACGTCAAGGACGTCGGGGTCGCGGCGCTGGCGCACCGGCTTACCCTGCGCCCGGAGACCTGGATGCAACGGGTGTCCTCGGTGCAGGTGGCGCAGGCTGTTCTCGACGCCGTCCCGGTCCCGTCCAGCCGGCTGGCCGACGGTGGCGCCGGCCCGTCCCGCCAGGTCCGCTGAGGACGCGGTGAGCGATCCGGGGCCGCCATTGGAGCCGTTCGGCGGGGGCTGGGCGCCGACCGCAGCCCTGTTCCGGACTGCGGCGCTGGCCAGTGGCCTGGCCCTGCTCGCCGTGATGCTCCGCCGACCAGACCTGCTCTACCTCGCCGCCCCCATCGCGCTCGCCGCCGCTTTCGGACTCCGTCCGCGGCGCCCGGATCCACCGCGAGCGGCGTTCTCGCTGACCGAGGACGTCCCGCTCGAGGGTGCCGAACTCCGCGCGCAGGTGCAGGTGCTCGCGCAGGGTGCCGATGTTGTCGCGATCGCCGTACCGGTCAATGGGTGGGTACAGCCCCTGGCCGGGCGGACCGGCGTCGTGGCGGGGCGACCCGACGGAGCCGGCATCGTCGATCTGAGCGTCCCGTTGACGGCGCGCCGCTGGGGCCGCCACCGGGTCGGTCCGGCCGTCGTCACGGTGACCGCCGCCGGCGGTCTGCTGCGCTGGGGACCGCAACCACTGCCCGAACGCACCGTTCGAGTGCTACCGCTGGCCGAGCGCTTCGTCGGGGCAGCGGATGTCCCGCAGGCGCGCGGCTCGGTAGGGGTGCACCGGTCCCTGCGCCCAGGTGAAGGATCTGAGCTGTCCGGAATCCGGGCGTTCGGTGCCGGCGACCGGTTGCGGCGGATCAACTGGCGGGTGTCGCTGCGAGCCGGCGAACTGCACGTCAACGCGACCGTTGCCGAACGAGACGCCGAGGTCGTCGTCTTCCTCGACGGCCGGTACGACGCCGGTGCCAGCGGTGGCATAGACGGCGCCGCCAGCGGGATCGACATCGGCGTGCGGGCGGCGGCGGCGCTGGCCCGCTTCTACCTGCAACTCGGCGACCGGGTCCGGCTGATCACCCACGGCGAGCGGGTACTGAGCCTGCCCGCGGCTGCCGGGCGGCGCCAGCTCACGCGAATGCTGGACGCGCTGCTCGATGTCCGGGCCCCACACGTGCGCACGGGCGAACCGGAGATCGTCGATCCGGTCGGCCTGGACCCGCGCGCGCTCGTCATCCTGCTCAGTCCGCTCGTCGGCGTCACCGTGTTCGACCGGGCGGCGGCGTTGACGCGGATGGGGCACCCGCTCGTCGTCGTCGACACCCTGCCCGCCGACGCCACGCCACCGGTGGACTCCGACTGGACCGATCTGGCGCTGCGGATCTGGCGGCTGCAACGGTCCGCCAAGATGCACCGGCTGGCCGAACTCGGCGTGCCGATCGTCGCGTGGCAAGGCACCGGCAGCCTCGACGTTGTCCTGCGAAATCTCGCCCGTGCCGGCTCCGTGCCGAGAGTCCGCCCATGATCCCGCGCATCGTTCTCGGCGTGGCGGCCGCCCTGATGTTGTTGCTGCCGTGGCCGGCGCCGGTGTCGTTGCCCGGCCTGCTGACAATCGCCGGTGCCCTGCTGGCGGTGTGGGCCGTGCACGCACCCGGTTCACCGGCCCCGCTGCTACTGATCGCAACCGCGGTCGTGTCGTGGCTGTCCGCCGTGCCGGATCCCGGTCTGGTCCGGATCGCGATCTTTGCGGCAGCGGGCTACGTCGTCCACAGTGCCGCCGCGCTGTCCGCCGCCGTTCCCGACGGGGCACCTCTCGTCGGCTCGTTGCTCGGGTGGTGGGCGGGCAGGACTCTCGTCGTCCTGGTCGTGGGTTGGAGCGTGGTGGCCGTCACGGCGCTGCTCACCAGCCAGCCGGGCTCGGCCGCACTCGTGGTCGTC
The DNA here is from genome assembly GCA_013696785.1 of Geodermatophilaceae bacterium. Taxonomy (GTDB): domain Bacteria; phylum Actinomycetota; class Actinomycetes; order Mycobacteriales; family Geodermatophilaceae; genus JACCTY01. The sequence goes on from JACCXW010000069.1 coordinate 3,024, forward strand.
GGCATGCTCGCGGCACTGACGTTGGTCGCCATTCCTGCCGTGGTTCTCAGGTGGAGCCGGTCGTAGGCCGGAACGCTACTGTCCGGTCGCCTTGACGACGGACTTGACCGTCCGCAGCATGATCTTGACGTCTCCCCATAGACTCCAGTGCTCAATGTAGTGATTGTCGAAGGCGACCCGATCCTCGATCGAGGTGTCGCCGCGCAAGTTGTGTACCTGCGCCCATCCCGTCAAGCCAGCCGTCACCCGTGTTCGCGCGGCATAACGTGGGAAGGCGCCGGCGAACTGGCCGGCGAAGTGTGGGCGCTCGGGCCGCGGC
>JACCXW010000113.1 GCA_013696785.1 Geodermatophilaceae bacterium
CCCCTGGGGTCTGACGGTCTACGAGCAGGTGCCGGGCGGTGGCCGTGCCGCCACCGGCGCGGACGGCGAGCCGGTCGTCCTGGGGACGTTCCAGCCGACCTTCCTCTACGAACTCTTGTGGGATCTCGGCGTCGCCGGGCTGGTCATCTGGGCGGACCGTCGATTCCGGCTCGGACGAGCCCGGGCCTTCGCGCTCTACGCCGCCGCGTACTGCGCCGGGCGGGTTTGGATCGAGGGGCTGCGGATCGACACCGCGGAGCGACTGTTCGGCGTACGGCTGAACGTGTGGACCTCGATCCTGGTGTTCGTGCTCGCCGTTGTCTGGATTCTCACGCACCGCGGTCCGCGAGAGACCGACCTGTACCTCCCGGGCCGCAACCCCCACCCGGAAACCGCGCCCAGCGGATCGGCGGAGAAGGTATCCCTCGAAAAAAGCGTCGGCGACGCGGCTCGCAGCGCTGACCCCGATGGCTGAGCCGGCCGTGGACGGGGCGCCGTCGGAGCATCCGATCGGCGCCGCCATCGGGCACGAGCACGCCGACGTCACCGGGGGGTGGCTGCGGCCCGCGGTGTTCGGAGTCATGGACGGACTGGTGTCCAACTTCGCCCTCATCGCGGGCGTGGCGGGGGCCGGGGCAGCGCCGCGGACGGTGGCCCTGACCGGCCTCGCCGGCCTGGTCGCCGGCGCCTTCTCGATGGCGACCGGTGAGTACGTGTCCGTGGCCAGCCAGGGCGAGTCCCAGCAAGCCGAGCTGGACCTGGAACGCCAGGAGTTGTTGCGAAACCCCGAGGGGGAGCGGACCGAGCTGGCCCAGGTCTACATCGATCGCGGCGTCGACCCGGAGCTCGCGCACGAGGTGGCCCGGCAGATGTCGCTGGATCCCATGGAGGCCTTGCGGGTGCATGCGATGGAGGAGCTGGGGGTGGATCCGACCGAGCTACCGAGCCCGTGGACTGCGGCCGGTTCGTCTTTCGCCGCTTTCCTCGTCGGTGCATTCCTGCCGCTGCTGCCCTACCTGCTCGGCGCCAGCAACCTCACGATTGCGGCAATCATCGCCATGATCGCGCTGTTCGGCACCGGCGTCGTCACCTCGAGGTTCACCAACCGGACGTGGTTGTTCAGCGGATCGCGGCAGCTCGTGCTCGGCATGGTCGCCGCCGTGGTCACGTTCGCCGTCGGGATGGCTTTCGGGGTCGTCGGCCCCTGATCCGCAGCTGTCGGGCTCAGCGCAAAGGCAAGGCGCGGCACGCGTTCCGGCAGATGCCGCTGTGTACGCTGGCTGCCGTAAGCGCAGGGCCACCGTCGTCCCTCGTGCGTACCACAGCCTCGATTGATCGCCAGCCAGCCGAGAGGTCCGCGACCCACGACGGGAGCCACGATGACACCGTTCTCGGCCGTGCCTCGCGCCCAGGGGTTGTACGACCCGACCGCCGAACACGACTCGTGCGGCGTCGCCTTTGTGGTCGACGCCCGTGGCCGCCGCTCCCGCCGGATCGTCGAGCAGGGGCTCATCGCGCTGCGCAACCTCGACCATCGCGGGGCGGCCGGCGCCGAACCCAGTTCCGGTGACGGCGCCGGCATCCTGACCCAGATCCCTGACGCGCTGCTCCGGCAGGAGGCCGGCTTCTTCCTCCCCGGCCAGGGCTCCTACGCCGTCGGTACGGCGTTCCTGCCCGCCGACGAGGCGCACACCGAGAAGGCCGTCGACATCATCGAGCGGATCGCCGAGGAGGAGGGACTGGCGGTGCTCGGCTGGCGGCCGCTCCCGACCGACCCGGACACCGCCGGCGTGGGCCCGACCGCCCTGTCGGTGCTGCCGACGTTCGAGCAGCTCTTCGTCGCCAGCGCCTCCGGGGTGGGCGGGGACGAGCTGGAGCGGCAGGTGTTCTGCCTTCGCAAACGGGCCGAGCGGCAGACCGCCGACGCCGGTGTCGGCACCTACTTCGCGTCGTTGTCCAGCCGGACGCTGGTCTACAAGGGAATGCTGACCACGGCCCAGCTGCGGCCGTTCTTCCCGGACCTGGCCGACGAGCGGTACGAGTCCGCGCTCGCCCTCGTCCACAGCCGCTTCTCCACCAACACCTTCCCGTCCTGGCCGCTGGCCCACCCGTTCCGCTACACCGCCCACAACGGGGAGATCAACACCATCCGCGGCAACCGCAACCGGATGCGTTCTCGGGAAGCTCGACTTGTCAGCGAACTGATCCCTGGAGATCTCAATAGGTTGTTCCCGATCTGTACGCCGGAGGCGAGTGACTCCGCGACGTTCGACGAGGTACTGGAGCTGCTGCATCTCGGTGGCCGGTCGCTGCTGCACGCCGTACTCATGATGATCCCGGAGGCGTGGGAGAACCACGGCGAGATGGACGCCGGGCGGCGGTCGTTCTATCGCTACCACGCGGCTCTGATGGAGGCGTGGGACGGCCCGGCGTGCATCACGTTCACCGATGGGACGCAGATCGGCGCGGTGCTCGACCGCAACGGGCTGCGCCCCGCCCGCTGGTGGCAGACCGACGACGACCTCGTGGTACTGGCCAGTGAGGTCGGCGTCCTCGACATCCCACCGTCGAAGGTGGTCGCGAAAGGCAGGCTGCAGCCCGGTCGGATCTTCCTCGTCGACACCGCCGTCGGTCGGATCGTCACCGACGAGGAGATCAAGTCCGCGCTCGCGTCCGAGCAGCCCTACGACGACTGGGTGCACGCCGGCCTCGTCGATCTCGCCTCGCTGCCCGATCGCGAGCACGTGGTGGCCAGCCACGAGTCGGTACTGCGCCGGCAGCTCCTCTTCGGCTACACCGAGGAGGAGGTTCGGATCCTGCTCACGCCGATGGCGGAGAAGGGCATCGAACCCCTTGGCAGCATGGGAACGGACACGCCCGTCGCGGTTCTCTCCCGCCGGTCACGACTGCTCTACGACTACTTCAGCCAGCTCTTCGCGCAGGTCACGAACCCGCCGCTGGACGCGATCCGCGAGGAGCTGGTGACGAGCCTGTCCCGCATGCTGGGCGCCGAGCAGAACCTGCTCGAGCCCTCCGCCGCCTCCTGTCGGCAGGTTGTCGTCCCTTTCCCGGTGATCGACAATGACGAGCTGGCGAAGATCCTGCACATCAACGACGACGGCGATCTGCCCGGTTTCGCCGCCGTGCGGATTTCCGGCCGGTACGACGTGAACGGCGGGGGACCGGCGCTCAAGGCCGCCCTAGATGAGGTACGCGAGGCCGTCTCCCGCGCCATCCAGGACGGCGCTCACATCGTCGTCCTGTCCGACCGCGACTGCGATGAGTCGTCGGCGCCCATCCCCTCGCTGCTGCTGACCTCCGCCGTACACCACCACCTCGTGCGGGAGCGGACCCGCACCCGGGTGGGACTCATCGTGGAGTCCGGGGATTGCCGCGAGGTGCACCACGTCGCGATGCTGCTCGGCTACGGGGCCGCGGCGGTCAACCCCTACCTCGCCTTCGAGACCGTCGAGGACCTCGCGGCGGACAAGATGCTGCCCGGCCTGGAGCCGCAGACCGCGATCCGCAACTACGTCACTGCGCTCGGCAAGGGCGTGCTCAAGGTGATGTCGAAGATGGGCATCAGCACGGTCGCGTCGTACACGATGGCGCAGATCTTCGAAGCCCTCGGCCTCGGCCAAGATCTCGTCGACGAGTACTTCACCGGTACGACGTCACGCCTCGGCGGGGTCGGCCTCGACGTGCTCGCCGAGGAAGTGGCGATCCGCCACCGTCGCGCCTACCCCGAGAACCCGGCCGACCGGGCGCACCGCGGGCTGACCGTCGGCGGGGAATACCAGTGGCGGCGCGAGGGCGAGATCCACCTGTTCAACCCCGAGACGGTGTTCCTGCTGCAGCACGCGACCCGGTCCCGGCAGTACGACGTGTTCCGCCGTTACACCGCCGCCGTCGACCAGCTGGCCCGGGAGAACGCGACCCTGCGGGGGCTGTTCCGGCTGGCGCCGCGTACGCCGATCCCGCTGGCGGAGGTCGAGCCGGTCAGCGAGATCGTCCGGCGGTTCTCCACCGGCGCGATGTCCTACGGGTCGATCTCGGCCGAGGCGCACCAGACCCTCGCCATCGCGATGAACCGGATCGGCGGCAAGTCCAACACCGGCGAGGGCGGCGAGGACGTCGACCGGTTCCGGCCGGACCCGAACGGCGACCTGCGCCGCAGCGCGATCAAGCAGGTCGCCTCCGGCCGGTTCGGCGTGACGAGTGAGTACCTGGTCAACGCCGACGACATCCAGATCAAGATGGCGCAGGGCGCCAAGCCGGGGGAGGGCGGCCAGCTGCCCGGCAACAAGGTGTACCCGTGGATCGCCAAGACTCGCCATTCCACCGCCGGGGTGGGACTGATCAGCCCGCCCCCGCACCACGACATCTACTCGATCGAGGACCTGGCGCAGCTGATCCACGACCTGAAGAACGCCAACTCCGAAGCCAGGATCCACGTGAAGCTGGTCGCCGAGGTCGGCGTCGGGACGGTGGCCGCCGGCGTGTCCAAGGCGCATGCCGACGTCGTCCTGATCTCCGGGCACGACGGAGGGACCGGCGCCGCACCGCTGACCAGCCTCAAGCACGCCGGCGCTCCGTGGGAACTCGGCCTCGCCGAGACCCAGCAGACGCTGCTGCTCAACGGGCTGCGGGACCGGATCGTGGTGCAGGTCGACGGGCAACTCAAGACCGGCCGCGACGTCGTCATCGCCGCGCTGCTCGGTGCGGAGGAGTTCGGGTTCGCGACCGCCCCGCTCGTCGTGTCCGGCTGCGTGATGATGCGGGTCTGCCACCTCGACACCTGTCCGGTCGGTGTCGCGACCCAGAATCCGGAGCTGCGTAAGCGCTTCAACGGCCGGCCGGAGTTCGTCGTCACGTTCTTCGAGTACCTCGCCGAGGAGGTCCGCGGCTATCTGGCCGAACTCGGCTTCCGGACGATGGCCGAGGCGATCGGGCACGTCGAGCTGCTGGACACCACGGATGCCGTCGAGCACTGGAAGGCCGACGGACTCGACCTCGCGCCGCTATTCGTCCTTCCCGACATGGCCGCCGACGCCCCCCGGCGCCAGGTGGTCCAGCAAGACCATGGCCTCGACGCGGCGCTGGACAATTCGCTGATCCAACTGTGCGAGGGCGCCCTGCTCGATGCCACCCCCGTTGCCCTGGACCTGCCGGTGCGCAACGTCAACCGCACGGTGGGGACGATGCTCGGGTCGCTCGTCACGAGACGCTACGGCGGTGACGGCCTGCCGGACGGGACGATCGACATCACGTTCCGCGGGTCGGCGGGGCAGTCCTTCGGTGCCTTCCTTCCGCGAGGGATCACGCTGCGCCTGTATGGCGACAGCAACGACTACCTCGGCAAGGGATTGTCCGGCGGCCGGCTCATCGTGCGCCCGGACGAGGCCGCGCCGTTCGCCGCCGAGGAGAACATCATCGCCGGCAACGTCATCGCCTACGGCGCCACCGGCGGCGAGATCTTCCTGCGCGGGATCGTGGGAGAGCGCTTCTGCGTGCGCAACTCCGGAGCGCTCGCCGTCGTCGAGGGGGGCGGAGACCACGCCTGCGAGTACATGACCGGTGGACGGGTCGTGATCCTGGGCGGGACCGGGCGCAACGTCGCCGCGGGCATGTCTGGCGGGATCGCTTACGTCTTCGACCTGCAGCAGCGACGGGTGAACGCGCAGATGGTCGACGTCGAGGAACTGACCGGTGAGGACCGGCAGTGGCTGCGGGACATCGTCACCCGGCACGTCGCCGAGACCGGTTCGACGGTCGGGTCGGCGCTGCTGGCGGACTGGCCGCGCCGGGTCGGCTCGTTCACCAAGATCATGCCCAGGGACTACAAGCGGGTGCTCGAGGCGACGCGGCGAGCGGAGCAGAGCGGACGGTCGGTCGACGAGGCGGTCATGGAGGCGGCGGGTGCCTGACCCCAAGGGCTTCCTGACGACCAACCGCGAGCTGCCGCAGCGCCGGCCGGTCGACATCCGGATCCAGGACTGGCGCGAGGTCTATGAGGACTTCGCACCCGAGCGGATCCGCGCGCAGGCCGGTCGCTGCATGGACTGCGGCATCCCGTTCTGCCACCACGGCTGCCCGCTGGGGAACCTCATCCCCGAATGGAACGACCTGGTCCGCCGCGACGACTGGCAGGCAGCGATCGAGCGGCTGCACGCCACGAACAACTTCCCGGAGTTCACCGGCCGGCTCTGCCCTGCCCCGTGCGAGGCCTCGTGTGTCCTCGGGATCAATCCCGAGGACACCTCCGGCGCCGTCGCGATCAAGCAGGTCGAGGTTGAGATCATCGACCGGGCCTTCTCCGAGGGCTGGGTGACCCCCCAGCCGCCGACGGTCCGCAGCGGCAGGTCGGTCGCGGTTGTCGGTTCCGGTCCGGCGGGCCTGGCCGCGGCCCAGCAGCTGACCCGGGCCGGTCACGACGTGACGGTGCTCGAGCGGGCCGACCGCCTCGGTGGGCTGCTGCGTTACGGCATCCCAGAGTTCAAGATGGAAAAGCGGCACCTCGACCGCCGGCTCGGTCAGATGCGCGCGGAGGGCACCCGCTTCCGCACTTCATGCGACGCGGGTGCCGACGTGAGTGCGGAGGAACTGCGGACGTCGTACGACGCCGTCCTGCTCGCGGGCGGTGCCACGGTCGGGCGGGACCTGCCGGCACCCGGCCGGGAGCTGGCGGGGATCCACCTCGCCATGGAGTACCTGCCGCCGTCCAACCGGGTGCGGGAGGGCGACCTGGAGTCGACCCCGATCAGTGCGGACGGCAAGCGGGTGGTCATCATCGGCGGCGGGGACACCGGGGCGGACTGCCTCGGAACAGCGCACCGGCAGGGTGCGACCGTCGTACACCAGCTCGAGATCCTCCCGGCACCGCCAGAGCAGCGTGACGGCTCGACGCCGTGGCCGACGTGGCCGCTTATGATGCGAGCGGGCAGCGCCCACGAAGAGGGTGGCGAGCGGATCTTCGCCGTCAACACCGAGCGCTTCCTCGGGGATGCGACCGGGCACGTGCGAGCGATAGCGCTTGTCGATGTGACGATGGTCGGCGGCCGGTTCGAGAAGGTCGAGGGCACCGAGTGGGAGCTGCCGTGCGAGCTGGTGCTGCTTGCGATGGGCTTCACCGGCGCGGAGCGCGAAGGTCTGCTGACCGACCTGGGGGTCGAGTTCGACAGCCGCGGCAACGTCGCTCGCGATGCCGGCTGGCAGACCAGCGTGCCGGGTGTCTTTGCCGCCGGAGACATGGGCCGCGGGCAGTCGCTGATCGTCTGGGCGATCGCGGAGGGACGCGCGGCGGCGGCGGCGGTCGACGCGCACCTGACCGGGCACTCGGCGCTGCCCCGCCCGGTGGCCCCCGCGACGCTGGCCCTGCGCTGACCCTGCTTAGGCTGCTGCAATGACCAGACGGGCGAAGATCGTCTGCACGCTCGGGCCGGCGACCGCGACGCCTGACATGGTGGATGCCCTGGTCGACGCCGGGATGGACGTCGCCCGGCTGAACTTCAGCCACGGGACGTACGAGCATCACGCCCGCGCCTACGAGCTGGTCCGGCATGCCTCCGATCGCTTCGGGCGCAGCGTGGGCATCCTGGCCGACCTGCAGGGGCCGAAGATTCGCCTCGGCCGGTTCGATCAGTCCCCGGTGCTGTGGGTGGCCGGGCAAGACGTCACGATCACGGTCGACGATGTGGTCGGGAGCCGTGACCGGATCTCCACGACGTACGCCCGGCTGGCGATGGACGTCAAGCCGGGCGACCGGCTGCTGATCGACGACGGCAACGTGGCCGTGAGTGTCCTGGACGTCGACGGCAACGACGTGCGCTGCCGGGTCGACGAAGGCGGACTGGTCAGCGATCGCAAGGGCTTGTCCCTCATCGGCGTGTCGGTGAGCGCCCCCCCGCTGTCGGACAAGGACGCCGCGGATCTGCGCTTCGCACTCGGCCTCGGGGTCGACTTCATCGCGCTGTCCTTCGTCCGGTCACCGTTGGACGCGAAACTCGTGCACGCCGTGATGGACGACGTCGGTATTCGGCTTCCGCTGATCGCCAAGCTGGAGAAGCCTGAGGCGGTCGCGGACCTGGAGGCCGTGCTCGAGGCCTTTGACGGCCTCATGGTGGCTCGGGGCGATCTCGGTGTGGAGATGCGACTGGAACAGGTGCCGCTGGTCCAGAAGCGCGCGGTGCAACTCGCCCGGGAGAAGGCCAAGCCGGTCATCGTGGCCACCCAGATGCTGGAGTCGATGATCACGCACTCGCGGCCGACGCGGGCCGAGGCCTCGGACGTGGCGAACGCGGTCCTCGACGGCGCCGACGCGGTGATGCTGTCCGGCGAGACGAGCGTCGGGGAGTACCCGATCGAGGCAGTTCGCACGATGGCCCGCATCCTCGACAACGTCGAGAGCGCCAGTACGGACGTGCCGCCGCTGAGGTCCCCGGCCGGGACGATGGGCGGTGTCATCGTCAAGGCCGCCAAGGACATCGGCGAGGCACTGGACGCCAAGGCGCTGGTGGCGTTCACACAGTCCGGTGACACCGTCCGGAGGCTGGCGCGGCACCACACGAACCTGCCGCTGCTGGCCTTCACACCCGAACCGGCGGTGCGAAGCCAGTTGGCCCTCACGTGGGGGGTCGAAACGTTCATCACGCCGCCGGTCGAGCACACCGACGACATGGTGCGCGCGGTGGACACGGCGTTGCTGTCGATCGGCCGGCTGAGCGAAGGCGATCTGGTGATCATCGTTGCGGGCAGCCCCCCGCAGACGTCGGGCTCGACGAATCTCGTCCGCGCCCACCGCATCGGCCGGGACTAGTCCGATCGGCGCGCCGCATCCGCCGCTGACGGGGCAACCTGCCGTGGACGGTCTCGTCGCCACGCTGGACCTGACCGAGGTGCAGCCGGACGTGTACGACGGCCGCAGCCCGGACGAGTCGCTGCAGCGGGTCTTCGGCGGCCAGGTGGCCGGTCAGGCGCTGGTGGCGGCCGGGCGGACCGTGCCGGCGGACCGCCCGGTGCACTCATTGCACGCGTACTTCCTGCGTCCGGGCGATCCGCGGGTGCCGATCCGCTACACCGTCGACCGGATCCGAGACGGCCGCTCGTTCACTACTCGCCGCGTGGTCGCGGTCCAGCACGACGAGCCGATCTTCCACCTGTCGGCCTCCTTCCAGCGGGTCGAGCAACCACTGGTGGAACACGAGCTGCCGATGCCCGCCGTACCCGAACCGGAAGGGCTGGCCACCTTCGGGGAGCTCGTCGCGCCGGTGGCCGAGCGGATCGGTCGTTGGGCGAACCTCGCCCGCCCGATCGACCGCAGGCACATCGGCAATCCGATGCAGCGCGAACCGATCGGGGACGGGGAGCCCGCGGTGACGCGGGTGTGGATGCGGGCGGACGGCGTACTGCCCGACGACCCGCTCGTGCACCTGTGCGCGCTGACGTTCGCCAGCGACATGACGCTGCTCGACGCAGCGCTCGCCCGAGAGGGAATGACCTGGGGGCTCGATCCCGTGGTCGGAGCCAGCCTGGACCACGCGATGTGGTTCCACCGCCCGTTCCGCGCCGACGAGTGGTTTCTCTACGAGGCGGACAGCCCGTCCGCGTCCGGCGGACGCGCGTTGTGCACGGGGCGGATCTGGTCGCGAACCGGGCGGCACCTCGTCACAGTGGTGCAGGAAGGTCTCGTCCGGCGCGTCCGCGCCCCAGCTGTTCAAGCGGAGTAGGCGGCCTGGATCAGCCGCCACGCCTCCTCTACGTGACGGCGTTCCGTGCTCGGTGCGCCGATCGCCATCCGAAGGGCGACGACACCGTTCACCAGGCAGTGCGTCAAGAAGAGTGCACCGGAGGCGTTGAGCGCCTCCAGCCGCTCCATGGTCGCTCTGTTGGCTGCTTCGATGGATAGGTCTGTCCACAGTGGACGGAAGCAGACCAGCGAGAGCGGGTGCGGTGTCAGGATCTCGAACCCAGGATCCTCGGCAACCCACGCGGCGAATTCCTGGGCGAGCGCGACATGGCCCCGGATGTGCGCCCGCAGCCCGGCGGCGCCGTACCACCTGATCACCGCCCACAACTTCAGGGCGCGGAAGCGACGACCCAGCGGCACCTGCCAGTCGCGGTAGTCGAGCACCGCTCCCGACTCCGACGCCTGGTTGCGCAGGTACTCCGGCAGCACGGACAGCGCGCCGGTCAGCGCCGAGCGGTCGGCCACCCAGAACGCCGTGCAGTCGAAATTGGTGAGCAGCCACTTGTGCGGGTCGGTGCAGTAGGAGTCGGCGTACTCGGCCACGCCGTCGTTGACCCACCGCAACTCGGGGCAGATCGCCGCCACCCCGGCGTACGCCGCGTCGATGTGTAGCCAGACCCCGAATTCACCGCAGGTGGGACCGATCTCGAGGACCGGATCGATTGCTGTGGTCCCGGTGGTACCGACGGTCGCGCACACCATGGTCGGCAATGCGCCGGCCTCGACGTCGGCCACGATCAGCCGGCGGAGGTCAGCCGGGTCCATCGCCTGGGTGTGCGGATCCACGTCGACGACCCGGACGTTGTCGGCACCGACCCCGGCGATACGGGCTGCCTTCTCCATCGATGAGTGGGTCTGTGAGGAGACGTAGACAGTGTGCTGGCGCCGGATCCCGCCGGCCGTAACGGCGCCGGCACTGATGCGCTGCAGCGCGGCCAGCAACGCGACGAGGTTCGCGCTGGACGCCGAGTCCTGGATGACGCCGCCGCCTGCTCCGGAGGACCGGAACCGCACCGGCAGGTCCATCAGCTGGCCGAGCCAGTCGATGACGACCGTCTCCAGTTCCGTGCAGGCCGGGCTGGTGATCCACAGCATCCCCTGTACGCTGAGGCCGGCGGAGAGCAGATCACCGAGGATGGCCGGCCCCGAGG
>JACCXW010000006.1 GCA_013696785.1 Geodermatophilaceae bacterium
CGTCGATCCAGGGCACCGGGTTCTCCGGCTTCCTGATCGGCACCGGCGAGCCGGGCACCGACTACCGCCGGGCCGCGCTCGTCGGTCCGGCCTCGGGCGAGGCGGGCGGCCTGCTCTGCGTCTACGGTACCGATGGCCGTGTCGTGTTCCTGGAACACACGAACGACGTTCGTCAGTTCGACTACACCGAGATCCCGTCGACAGCGAGCGGGTCGGCTCCGCCGCGCACGAAGAGCGAGCAGCTGGAGCTCACTCTGGACGGGGTCCGCCAGATCGACGGAACGCTCACGCTGACCCTCACGGCGGTGGACGCCCGCACCGGGGCGGTGCTGTCCCAGGCGGTGCTGGGCGGGCGCACGTCGGCGTCGGTGGCCGGCGGCTTCGCGTTCGTCTCCTGCGGGCCCACCGGGACGCACTGGTTCCGCAACCTGCGCTCGAGCGGCGCGGGTGTCGATTCCCGGCCGGAACGCGGGCTGGGCCCGATCGTCGGCACCCTCTTCAGCCTCGCGAACGGCGTTCTCAAGATGACCGCGCAGGTGATGCCGATGCTGCTGCAGCCCGGCGACCAGGTCCGTCTGGAGATCTCCGACGGCGCCGGCGGCTGGATCACCCGCGCGTCCGCTCCGATCGGACCGGGGTTCGCGGCGGCGTTGCGGGACGACGCGTGGGACGCCACGGTCGCGCATCCTTACCGCGTCGTGCACTCCCGCGGCGGCACGTACGAGGGCACGGTTCCGGCCGAACCCGGAGCGGACGGGATGACCATCCTCACCCTCAGCTGCACCAAGGCGACGCACCGGGCGGTCGACAAGGGCACCCGAGACGAGCCGCGGGTGGCCGGCGAGAAGGCCCTGGGCATGTACACGAGTCGCAACGTGTACTTCCCGTTCGAGCAGCTGGCGCAGGGGATGCAAGCCCAACAGCCGGACCTCGTGTTCGCCATGGGCGACCAGTTCTACGAGCACAGTCCCACGAAGGCCGACCAGTCGACGGCGCCCGAATTGGACTTCCTCTACAAATACCTGCTCTGGCTGTGGTCCTTCCGCGACATCACCAGGAACACGCCCTGCATGGTGCTCATCGACGACCACGACGTGTTCCAGTCCAACCTGTACGGCGAAGGCGGCCGGCCGTTGCTCGTCGAGGGCGACCTGAGCACGGGCGGCTACCGCAACGACCCGGCGTGGGTCAACATCGTGCAGCGGGTGCAGTGCGGCCACAACCCCGATCCGGTCGATCCGGCGCCGGCCCAGCAGGGAATCACCGTGTACTTCACCCGGTTCACCTACGGCGGTGTGCGCTTCGCCCTGCTCGAGGACCGCAAGTTCAAGTCCGGAGGCGACGCCCTTGACGACCAAGGCAATCCGGTCCCGGAGGAGGCCCTGCAGCTGCTCGGGCCTCGCCAGGAGGCGATGCTCGCCGGGTTGGCCGCCGAGGGTGCCGGGCTGCCGACGGTCGTCGTGAGCCAGACCATGTACGCCTGCCTGCAGACCAGCTCCACCGGCCGAACGCAGGACGTCCGGGATCCGGCCGGGTGGCCGAAGCCGGCTCGGGACCGGGCGTTGACGTCGATGGCCGCCGCTGGCGCCGTGGTGCTGTCGGGGGACACCCACCTGCCGGCCCTCGTACGACACGTCGACGGACCGATGCAGTTCAGCGGGCCGGCGGGCGGCGCCACCTTCGTTCGCTGGTTCGAGCCCAGGAATGCATTGCAAAATCCGGGGACCGAGCCCCACACCGGGGATTTCGTCGACGGCTTCGGCAACGCGATGCACGTAGTCGCGGTCCGAAACGCCCACGTACCACAGTCGGTCTGGGTCGACACGTACGACAACCACGACATCGGGGACCGGGACCTCAAGGAGGAGGGGTACGGCGTGCTGCGCATCGACCATGTGACCCGAACCCTCACCTTCGAGGCCTGGCGCTGGGATGTCGACCCGACCGCACCGGGCGCTGCGCCGATGCCCGGCTGGCCCTACGTGCTGTCCTTCGACGACGCCTGAGCAGCGACCGCCGCTGCCGTCTCGGCAAGCTGGGCCGCGTGGACATGAAGGGCGCTGGTGCGCACGAACTCGCGCACTGGCAACGTTGGCCGCCGAGGTCGTAGGTCGGTGTCAACCGAGAACGAGCCGTGCGGCGGGCTCCTCCTCGGCTGCGGCGACGGCACCTCGTCCGCTGCTGCGCAGCTGCCAC
>JACCXW010000019.1 GCA_013696785.1 Geodermatophilaceae bacterium
CACCGCCGGCCTCACCGAATTCCAGCGGGAGATCTTGGCGACTGTCCGGCAGTTCGTGGACAAGGAGATCATCCCGCACGCAGCGAAGCTGGAGCAGGAGGACGCCTACCCGCAGGACATCGTCGACGGGATGAAGGAGATGGGCCTGTTCGGCCTGACCATCCCGGAGGAGTACGGCGGGATCGGTGAGTCTCTGCTGACATATGCGCTCGTCGTCGAGCAGATCGCCCGCGGCTGGATGAGCGTCTCCGGTGTCATAAACACCCACTTCATCGTCGCCTACATGCTGGTCCAGCACGGTACCGACGAGCAGAAGCGGCGGCTGCTGCCGCAGCTGGCCACCGGCGAGGCGCGGGGCGCGTTCTCCATGTCCGAGCCGGCGCTTGGCTCCGACGTCGCCGCCATCACGACCAAGGCCGTGCCGGACGGGGATGACTACGTCATCGACGGGCAGAAGATGTCGCTGACCAACGGCAGCACGTCCACGCTGATCGCCACCCTGGTGCGTACCGATCTCGGGCATTCCTCGCCGTACCGGAACCTGACCGCGTTCCTCGTCGAGAAGCCGGCGGGGCTGGGTGAGGTGAGCCCGGGCCTGACGATTCCCGGCAAGCTGTCCAAGATGGGTTACAAAGGCGTCGATTCCACCGAGGCCATCTTCGACGGCTTCCGGATCCCGGCGACGGCGATCCTCGGCGGGGAGCCCGGCCAGGGCTTCCAACAGATGATGGACGGCGTCGAAGTCGGACGGGTCAACGTCGCCGCCCGCGCCTGTGGCATGTCGATCCGGGCGTTCGAACTCGCGATCGCCTACGCGCAGCAGCGGGAGACCTTCGGCAAGCCGATCGCCGAGCATCAGGCCATCGCGTTCAAACTGGCGGAGATGGGCACCAAGATCGAGGCCGCGCACATGCTGATGGTCAACGCCGCACGGCTCAAGGACGCGGGTGAACGCAACGATGTCGAGGCCGGGATGGCCAAGCTGCTGGCCAGCGAGTACTGCGTCGAGGTGACCCAGGACTCCTTCCGCATCCACGGCGGCTACGGCTATTCCAAGGAGTACGAGATCGAGCGGTTGATGCGGGAGGCGCCGTTCCTGCTGATCGGGGAGGGCACCAGCGAGATCCAGAAGATGATCATCAGTCGGGGTCTGCTCAAGGAATATGCGCTATAGCGCCCGCGTGCCGCGCCGTCGCTCGGGCCGGATCGCGGTAGGCCTTGTCGTCGCTGCGTTGGCGCTCTCGGCGTGTACGGCGGGCAGCACCACCCCGTCGGCGACGACGACCGCGACGTCGACGACTTCGACGTCGGTGCCGCCGACTCCGCCGGCTACGACGGCCGCGCCGACGACGGTTACCCCGCCGCTGCCTGAGCTTCCGGGTGGTGGGCGCACGATCTTCCCGACGTACCGGCTCGTCGGTTTCTCCGGCGGACCGGGCTCGATCGCACTGGGTCGGTTGACGGGTGATCTCGACGCTGCCGCCGTGCAGATCGCCGACCAGGCTGCCGGGTACGCCAGCGCTCGGCCGGTGCTGCCGGTGTTCGAGCTGATCGCGACGGTCGCGCACCCGTTCCCCACGGCCGAGGGCGATTACAGCGGCCGTTCCGACGATGCGGTCATCCAGGAGTACCTCGACGCTGCCCGCCGGGCTGGTGCGTTGCTACTGCTGAACGTCCAACCGGGCCGCGCGGACTTCCTGCCGGAGGTCAGGGCCTATGAGAAGTGGCTGCGCGAGCCGGACGTCGGGGTGGCCCTGGACCCCGAGTGGGCGGTCAGTCCCGCCGGCATCCCGGGCGAGGAGTACGGCCAGACGACGGGCGCCGAGCTGGACGCGGTCTCGACCTATCTCGCGCAACTCGTGGCCGAGGGGAACCTGCCGGAGAAGGTGATGGTCTACCACCAGGTCGCGTCGCAGGTGGTGGTCGACGAGCAGCTCCTGCTCCCGCATCCAGGCGTCGTGCCGATCAAGAGCGTCGACGGCATCGGTGGCCAGGCGGAGAAGGAGAACACCTGGGACCGGCTGATGCCGGCCAAGCCGCCGCACGTCCACGCCGGTTTCAAGCTGTTCTACACCGAAGATCTGCGGACCGGCGGGCTACTGATGACGCCCGAGCAGGTGCTGGCCTTGGTGCCGCTGCCGGAGTACGTGTTGTACGAGTAGCGGCGCCGGTGGACGACAAGAGCAGCGGCGGTCCGTGCCGACAAAGGCGGGTCAGACGACGTCCCGCCGCTGCACCAGCACCGCCGCCACGGCGGCAAACGCGACCAGCAGTACGGCCACGACCACCGTTCCCTGGGTGCCGCTCACGATCGCCGCCACCCCGGGCGTGCCCTCACCGTCTTCGATGCCGCGGGCGCCGAGTGCGGCGACGAGCGACCCCGCGTTCACGCCGGGGAGCACCCGCTGTACCGCGTCCAGCCAGTCCAGCGCGTTGGCGCTTGCCCGGATCAGGTTTTCAACCACCAGCGCCCAGACCAGCCCGAGCCCGATCGCCAGTGCGGTTCCGCGGGTCAGGGTGCCGAGCAGCAGTCCGAACAGGCACCACATCATGAGGACGAGCCAACCGGCGGCGATGCCCTGCACGATGTCGGCCACCGAGGGCCATGCGATCGGGAGGGACTCCGCCGACGCGATGGCAGCGCTGGCCCCCGCTGACACGGCGAAGCTGATCAGCACGGCGGCGAACAGGATTACGGCGAGCGCGGCGACGGTCCCGCCGAACACCGAGAGCCGGCCGGGCCGCTGTGTGAGCACCGTCTTGAGGCTGCCCCACCCGTACTCGCTGCCTGCGACGAGGGCGCCCAGGATCATCACCAGCGCACCGCCGAAGAGGGCGTAGCCACCAACGGTGTTGCCGACGATGCCGGCGGGCAGCAGGTCGGACACCAGACCACCGCCCGGGCCGCCGCCGTCCGGTGCGGCGAAGTACGGCAGCAGGTACGCGAACGTCACCAGCATGGTGAGCCATACCCCGCCGAGCACCCACGCTGCGGGGCGCTTGCGGAGCTTCAGCAGTTCGGCGCTGAAACTAGCCAACATCGGAAACCTCCTGAGTGGTCATGGTGAGGAAGACCTCTTCCAGACTGCGTTCGTCCCGGCGAAGCTCAGTGACGTCGATCCCGGCGCCGACGAAGGCCCGGTTCAGCTCACCGACGCGGTCCGCGTCGATCTGGCAGCGCAGGGTGCCGTCGTGTTGCTGCACAGCTGACTCGCCCACGAGCCCGACGGCGACTCGGACAGCGTCGGCCAGTGGCGTGGCCGTGACGACCAACTCGGCCTGCCCTCTGAGCGCCGCCACGGTGCTCTCGGTGATCAGCCGGCCGCCGGAGATGACTCCGACCCGGTCGCAGACCTGTTCGACCTCGCCGAGCAGGTGGCTGGACAGC
>JACCXW010000029.1 GCA_013696785.1 Geodermatophilaceae bacterium
GTTCGGGAGTAGGCAGGGTTGTTCGCCTGATTGACCAGCTCCATCGGATCGTTGATCTGGTCGTACAGCTCGTACTCGGTGTTGCCTTGCACAGCGAGGTTCGTCACCTCCACGTACCTCCAGCCGGCGGTGCGGTAGCCGTAGAAGCCGGGAGTTGGCGCTCCGTTGATGGGATACAGACCATGGTCGTTCCCGCCGGGCCAGTGCTGCAGGATCCCGCTCCGGCCCGGAATCGTTCCGCTGCGATTCTCCAGGATCGGGACGAGGTTGATCCCGTCTGCCGGCGCCTGCAGTGACGTCCCGGCAAGGGCTGCCAAGGTCGGGGCTATGTCGGTGTTGCTGACGAGTCGGGTGTCGGTCCGGCCTGCCTGACCCGGGTAGCGGACCAACATCGGGACGCTCTGGCAGCTTCCGAGCTCGCATATCTTGGACGGCCAACGGTGCAGTCCCTGCGACAGGCCGTTGTCGCTGAGGATGATCTCGACGGTGTTGTTCAGGCGTCCTGTTGCGGCCAGCTCTGCGTCGATCGCCTGGATCATCTCGTCCACCGGCATGCCGGCTGCGTACTGCTGCCTGCGCTGGCCGACAGATCCGCCCTTCTTCACCAACGGTAGCTGCTGAACCCAGGCCGGCTTGTCGCTGACGTCTGCTTCGTTCCAGCTTGCTGGCAACGTGAAGGTGGCGCTGGAGTAGAAGTTCTGGTATCGCGGTGGCGCGACGTACGGCGAGTGTGTCGAGGTCGGAGCGACGTACAGCATGAGCGGCTTCGTGGATGGCGTGTCGGTGATGAACTGGAGGGCTCGGTCGCGGATCACGTCGCCCAGATAGTCGGCAGATTCACTCCCGTACGTCAGCAGCGCCCCGTTTTCCGACAGGGTGTAGTTGTATTGGCTGTACATGTTCTGGCCGACAAGCGCTTGAAAATCGTCCCACCCCGGCCACGCCCTGCCGTTGTATCCGTTCAGCGCCTTGCCGAACAGGCCGGTGCGGTACCCCGCGTTGTGCAAGGGCACCGCAAACGTCTCGCTTGCCCTAAATCGCGCCGCGTCTCCGTTGTCCAGCACCCCTGTCCTGGTATCGACCTGCCCGGTGAATATCGACGCCCGGGCCGGGCAGCAGAGCGGGTTGTTAGTTTCTGCGCTGGTGAAGTTGATGTACTTGTTCGCATCAAGCTGCGACTTGACGTATGGCATGTATTGAATTGCGTCCAGGGATTGATCGTCGGTGATGATCAGCACGATGTTGGGCCTAGTTCCCGCCAAGCCTGCATGCGCCACCGACGGTGCGATAACGAATGCCATCGTCCACACTAACGCAATGACAGTCACGACGATGGCCGGGTTGCTCCTACGTCGACTTTCCATCCCCGATCCCCCTTGTCCCTGCAATGTTCTGACGTCGGCGTTACTCCGACGCCTTTCCGAACC
Organism: Geodermatophilaceae bacterium; assembly: GCA_013696785.1. Classification (GTDB taxonomy): domain Bacteria; phylum Actinomycetota; class Actinomycetes; order Mycobacteriales; family Geodermatophilaceae; genus JACCTY01. Next base: position 1,428 of record JACCXW010000029.1, read on the forward strand.
TCACGCGAACCAGCCTTTGGCCTCGATGAACGGGATCACAAGGCTCTGAGCAACGGCCGTCTGTCCGGGCAGGTTGAGGTGCACCTCCGCGCCCGGTGACAGCAACGAGAACGGCACCTGGCCGTTTGCGAGGTACTCGTCATCTTGAGCCGTCGGTGTGATGCCGGCGTCTGCCAGCGCATCCGTCAGCAGGTACTGCTGCACATCAAGCCAGTTATCCGGATATGCGGCCGCAAGCTTCGCGTTCGAGCCCGTCACCGGCGTGAACACCCCGTCGTGATACGCGGTGCCACGTCCACCCGTATGCCCGTTCGTGGTACCTATCACCAGGTAGGGACCGGTGCAGTAGTTGACCAGCGTCTGGACATTATTGGGGATCGTCGCGACGATTCCCCGCATGACGTCGGCGTGGCCGCCCCAGAAGATCTGCAGCCACGGTCCACGCTCCGGATACGACTTCTGGGTGTTGATCGAATCCAGCCACGTTGTACCGACCACCGCACCGTTGATACCAGGTACGGCGAAGTGCCGTCGGGTCTGCTCAAACCAGGTCTGGCTCGGACGGGCACCCTTTCCCAGACCCTTGCCCAAGCAGACGGAGTTGCCGTACGCAGTCATGTGATCAGCAGTGGAAGCACGCTGGCCGGCCGAAACTAATCCGGCCGGCCAGACACTCGCCGCTATCGCTGCGGCCGACACAAGCCCCGCTCGCTGTAGAAATTTTCGTCGTTCCATTATTCTCCTCGCGCCCCCTCGCCTTGTACCTTGACTTTGATCCTTGCCACTTTCCAGGTTTGGATATGTGCCTTCCTCAATCGGAGGAGAAGCCTTAGCTATCCCGCCCATGAATCTGTAAAACTCGGCTAGTCGAGCATCCTCAATGGGGATGAGCACAACGTCGGGCGGCAGTTGCACCGCCGCTGGGGCGTTGAGCAGTGGCAGAAGCCGCAACAACGAGGCTGGGAGGTGGACAAGTTGCTGACCACGCTCCGCTCCTGACAGCTCGCCATACTTGGGTCCCCCTTCGGCTCGCACCAGGCTCGCGCACTCGACCCTGGCACGAAGTGATCCTATGGGATCACATATGACCTACCTGGGTTCACTTTCGATGAAACATGTTCGCTGCGTCACGAATCCACGCGGGGAGTCACAGGGCTGGTCATACAGGGCGTGACGTGTTGACTACGGACCGTAGCGCCCTGGCGCCACGCACCCACCAGCCGTTGAGACCTCACGCTGGAGAGCGAGGCTTAGGGCAGGGTTGGATGGTCGTGAAATTCGAGGCGGGAGACTCGGAGGAGGGCCAAGAGACATGCACCGGGACGGTCACCCGATAGCAGGGCGCACCCGGACGATGACCGCGGGTCGCCCACCTCGGGTGTGCGGTGTAATCGATATTGGTCTTCCCCGCCATCGGCATGTCCGGTGAGCGGATGGCGGCCCCGACGTCGACCACGGCCACGGGTTGGCCGGGGTCTCTGCTGAGAGGGCCGGGTCCGGGGTTGCCACTGCGGACGAGCAGCGATCGCCTGGGGTGGTGGTCGTGGGCTGCATCTCAGGGCGGTGGTTGGCGGAAACCGCCACAGAGCCCCCGCGACTGCCTCCGCCGGACGTTGTCCATGGTGCGAGGGCCGTCCTCGCCAGGTTCCCTAGTCCGCAAAACGTCCGCAGGAGGTCCGCAAACGGCCAACAGCGGCCATCGCCGGCAATTGGTGTTTCCCCAGGTCAGAGGCCTGTTTCGACGTCAGCCAATGATCGCCAACCAGGCCGAAACTGCCCCGGCGTACAGGCCGACTCGTCCGCCCTGCACCCGACGTGCTGTCGGAAACATGACTACCGCCATGATCGTGAGTCTGGAGCCAGGCATAGGCCGCCCGGATCCCAGACTCGATCATGAAGCAAGGGCCGCGGACCTGTCGAAGGCCGCCAGCGGTGTCACCGCCGGATCCTGGTTCCAGACCTCCTCATGGCGGCGCGCCGACCTGGGTGCTGGCCGCGTCAAACTTCCTGGTGGACGGCGTGGCTGTGCGCAAACCCGCATACCGGCTCATCGACGGCGCGACCGTCGACGTCCTCCCGCCCCTTGCGGGCGGCCAGCCCACCCTGTCCATGATCATGAGTGTGGATTCGGGCCATATCCCCAAACCCACACTCACGATCTTGAAGCAGCCGCCGGCAGCACGCCGGCCGCGCCCCGACGTTGCTGGAGGCTGTCGCCCGTGTCGGTCGAGCCCTACGCTGAGCGCCGCTGCTCCTGGTTAGAACCCCGAAAAGGTGGCGCGGAGCTGGTCGAGGGTCACCCGGTCACCGGTCAGGGTCAGGTCGCCTGGTGTGTGCGCCGCATCGAGACGGCCCGCGAACAGGCGTAGCACCGACTCGGACGAACAGGCGAGGACGGCATCGGCATCGTCGGGAGCAGGCCCGAGACTCACGGCGGGGCCGAGCACGAGGCCGAAAACACGTTCCGGCGCGGTCGTCTCCACCCGCAGGGTGACCTCGGTGGACCCCCACGCCTCCCCCTTGCCGATAAACCCGAGCATGAAGCTGAGCGGGCCGAGAAGCTGATCCACATTGGCGTCCGCCTCGCCGTCGGCCAGGGTGGCTTGCGGATCGGAGGCCACCCGGACGTCCCAGCCGTGAAGTGCGGCTTCGCTCAGCTGCATCCCTGCGAACCCACGTCGGCCGGGGACGGGAGAAACGGCAGCGGCACCCGGACGTCACGCCTGGCGTCGGTGTCGAGGCGTTCGTATGCGCTGACCAGCTGCTCATTGGCGCGCAAGAAGCCCTCGCCTTTTTGCCGGCGGGTCATCGCATTCCACCGATCCCACACGGACTGGGTGAATTCCTGGCCGGGCAATTCGTCCCCTGCCACGCCGGCCCGCAGAGTGGCCAGCATGATTTCGGCGCCACTGCCAAGGTGGCCGAGCACCTGCGCGACGTCCCACTCCGCAGCGCCTGACGTCCGGGCGAGGTCGTCCTCGTCGTACGTCTGGACCCGTTGCGCCAGGTCGTCGTGATTCATCCGCAGCGCGGCGATCGTCCTGTCCGTAAGCATGCTCACGTGCGTGTCACCCTTGATTTATGGGACCGCGGCTCCTGTACTTGACGCTTCAAGTATATGCGGGATCGAGGATGATTTGTAGTCCGCCCAGCCAGGACTCGTCGCTGTATGGTGTGCTTCGCTACGGTCGCAGTCAGCTAAGAAGGGTCAACGGGTGTCAGTAAAACGGGGCAGATCTCAGCATGTCTTCGGGGCGCTTCTGGCGGCTTTCGCGCTATTGGGATCGTCGATCGGGGTGGCGAGGGTGGCCGGCGCGGCGATGCCGGACGCGGACAACGTCGCGACGTCTCCGGCAGCCGTGGACTCCGACCCGCTGCGAAATCTCCTGGCCCCTTCGAGCCTGCGCGGCGCCAAGCCGAACATCGTGTTGATCGTCACCGACGATCAGACATTGGAGTCGGTTCAGTACATGCCGTACGTGCAGGGCCAGATAGACGAGGGCAACCTCATCAACTTCACCCGAGCCGAAGGCAACAATCCGCTGTGCTGCCCTGGTCGAGCGACAATCCTGACCGGCCAGGTCGATACCAGGACCGGCGTTCAGAACAACGCCCAGGCGGGCAATATGCGACCGGCCGAAACAGTCGGACCCGCGTTGCAGAACGTCGGCTACCGGACAGGAATCTTCGGAAAGCTGCTCAACGGCTACAACGGGGCCTCCGGCGTCTGGCCGGGCTGGGACGACTTCCAGGCACTGAAGCCGCGCAATCTGTACGACCAGTACAACTACGAGGTCTTGAACAACGGCGTACGGGAGGCATATGGAGACGCACCCGAGGACTATCAGGTCGACGTATTGACGGCCAAGTCCCTCGACTTCATCGATGAGACACCGGCCGACCAACCGCTCTTCCTGTACGTCGCCCCGACGGCGACGCACACGCCGTTCGTCGCCGCCCCTCGGCACCAGGGAACGTATGCCACGACACCCGTGACCCTGCCGGACAACTGGGGCGAAGCCGATGTGTCCGACAAGCCCGCGTGGGTGCAGGAACTCCCGATACGTGGTGAGCCCGGAGCGGTCAGCGTGAGGCGCAAACAGTACGAAGCCGCGCTGGGTGTCGACGACATGGTGCGTTCGATCGACGAGCGGTTGGCCGCGACAGACCGCCTGGGCAACACCGTCCTGGTGTTCATCGGCGACAACGGGCTGTCCCAGGGTTCCAACCGGTGGACCTCGAAGATGTGCGAGCTACGCGGGTGCGTCGCGGTACCGCTGGTCGTGCGCTATCCCGGCCAGGCGGGACGCACGGACATGCGGTTGGTCAGCAACATCGACATCGCCCCGACGTTCGTCGACCTCGCCGGGACATCGCTACCGGTCGTCGCCGATGGCATCAGCCTTGTCTCTGCATTGGAAGACCCGACCGGCTCCGTAAAGACACACGCCGGCCTGCTGGAGCATTGGCCGGGGGGTTCGGAGAAGGGAAGCTATTCCGCAAGCCGGTATCCCACCCCCGGGTTCTACGGGATCCGTACGCCGCGATGGCGCTATGTGGAAGTGACCAACCTCGCGGTACCGGGCCTGACCGAATACGAACTCTACGATCAGCGCGACGATCCGGGGGAGCTGGTCAATCTCGCGTCCGATCCGGCGTACGCCGCGATCAGGGCGGACCTGCAGGCGCAGATGTACGACCTCATCCGGGCAACGGGGGCGACTCCCGGCGTACCGCAGGGGTCATGGCGCCCGCGCGCCCCCACTGGAGGCTGAGCTCCAGCGATGGAAGTTGAGCGGGGCCTCGCGGCGTCGACGGCGAAGCTCGGCGGCGGCCCCCCGGCCGGGTGTCGCCGGCTGCGATTAGGGTCGGACGAGCCGGTGCCGACGACGATGGAGTGATTCAGGATGAGTGACCTTGCGGTCCAGCACGGGCTGCCCGAGGCGCCGACGCGCGGAGAACGGCCGTCGGAGCACCAACTGGAGCTGTACCGCAGCGAGCTGACCGGCTTCTGCTACCGGATGCTCGGATCGCCGTTCGAGGCCGATGACGCCGTTCAGGACACCATGATCCGGGCGTGGCGCGCCTTGGATCGTTTCGACAGCCGTTCCAGCCTGCGGTCGTGGATGTACCGCATTGCCACCAACGTCTGCCTCGACATGTTGAACGGGCGGAAGCGGCGGGCGCTGCCGATGGACATGTCGCCATCCGCGCCACCTGTGCTGGAGTCTTTGGGCGTCGCCCTGCCGGAGAGCGCGTGGATCGAGCCCATGCCGGACGGCCGGGTGACCCCAGAGGATCCCGCCGATGTCGCCGTCTCACGCGAGTCGATCCGGTTGGCCTTCGTGGCTGCCCTGCAGCAGCTGCCGCCACGGCAGCGCGCCGTCCTGATTCTCCGCGAGGTGCTGCGTTGGAAGGCTGAGGAGGTTGCCGAGCTCCTGGAGTCCACCGTCGCGTCGGTGAACAGCGCGCTGCAGCGCGCCCGCGCGACGATGGCTGCACACGACGGCGGCGCCCTGGAACCGATGGACGACGCCCAGCAGGAGTTGCTCTCCCGGTACGTCGATGCGTTCCAGCGCTACGACATCGACGGGCTGGTAGCACTCCTGCACGAGGACGCCACCCTGTCCATGCCGCCGTACCCGCTCTGGCTGCGTGGCCCCGCCGACATCGCCGCATGGCTGGTCGGACCGGGCCTGAAATGCCGCGGATCACACTGGATCCAGGTCCAGGCAAACGGCTCCGCGGCTTTCGGTCAGTACCGACCCAGCGGACCCGACGGCGCGCACGAGCCGTGGGCGCTGCACGTCGTGGAGGTCTCAGGTGACCGGATCAGTCGGATGATCACTTTCCTCGACACCGACCGGTTGTTCCCGCTGTTCGGGCTGCCGCTGCGGCCCGTCGGCTGACCCGGCACTGAGCGGCAGCACGTCGCACAGTCCGGTCAGCGCCAGCAGTTCCCGCAGCTGTCGGCCGGCGTGTCTGAGCGTGACCTGCCCGCCTTGTCGACGGGCGTTGAGCTGCAGGCGGGCCAGGGCCTCGATCGTCGTGGCATCCGGGCGCGCTACGGCGCCGACGTCGCAGACCACCTCGTCGGCGCCGGCCGCGGCCAGCAGGCCACGCAGCCGCGTGCACAGCTCGGGGACGTCGCCGCGGCCGGGGGCGTCGTAGACAACGAGGGTGGGCGGCTCCGGCCCGGCCTCGGACGGACCTGTACAACCTCGGCCTGCCGCAGGGACGACATCGCGTCCGGTCGCTTCAAGATCCGGCACGTCGACCTCCCCTCGCGCGGCTCACCACTAAAGACCGTCGGAGCGGCAAGAACTCGTCGCGTCCCCGCTGACGATGAGTTCGGTCCTTTCGCTGGGTCTACCTCAACAACCACCCCAGCTAGGAGGACCGTGATGATTGCGGAGACGAGTGTCCCGGCCGGTCTGCGGGCCGGGCGTCGGGAGTGGATCGGTCTGGCCGTACTCGCCCTGCCCACCTTGTTGCTGTCCCTCGATGTCAGCGTGCTGTACCTGGCGCTGCCGCAGCTGAGCGCGGATCTGCAGGCCAGCAGCACGCAGCAGCTGTGGATCATGGACATCTACGGCTTCATGATCGCCGGATTCCTGGTCACTATGGGCACCCTCGGCGACCGGATCGGGCGCCGGCGACTGCTGCTGCTCGGAGCCGCTGCGTTCGGCGGGGCATCCGTGCTCGCCGCGTACTCCACGAGCGCCACGATGCTCATCGCAACCCGCGCCCTGCTCGGGATAGCCGGGGCGACCCTCATGCCGTCCACCCTGGCCCTGATCAGCAACATGTTCCGCAACCCGCATCAACGGGGCGTGGCCATCGCCGTCTGGATGAGCTGCTTCATGGGCGGCATGACGGTCGGTCCGCTGGTCGGCGGGTTGCTGCTGGACAGCTTCTGGTGGGGGTCGGCGTTCCTGCTGGGCGTGCCGGTCATGCTGCTGTTGCTCGTGACCGCGCCGCTGCTGCTCCCGGAGTACCGCGACTCGGATGCCGCCCGCCTGGATCTGACCAGCGTGGGGCTGTCACTGGCGGCGATCCTGCCGATCATCTACGGAATCAAGGAGCAGGCCACGGACGGCCTCGCGACGAGGCCCATGCTGGCCATCGCGGTCGGGCTCGGATTCGGCAGTGCGTTCATCCGCCGGCAGCACACGCTGACCAGCCCGCTGCTGGATCCGGGTCTGTTCCGCAACCGCGCCTTCAGCGCCGCACTGGGAATCGGGATGGTCAGCGGCACAGTCATGGCCGGGACCTTCCTGCTGGTCACCCTGTACCTGCAATTGGTGCTCGGGCTCTCTCCGCTGCGAGCCGGGCTGTGGCTCGTGCCGTTGAACCTCGCGATGGTCGGCAGCACCATGCTGGCTCCCCAGCTGGCGCGTCGATACCGCCCGGCGCATGTCATGGCAGCCGGGCTGGTGATCGCCGCCGGCGGTCTGCTGCTCGTGACGCAGGTCGACGCCTCGGGCGGGATGCCGCTGCTCGTGACTGGATTCCTCCTCGCCTGCGTCGGCATCGCCCTGCCTTCGGCGTTGGGCACCGGCTTGGTCGTGGGTTCCGCACCGCCGGAGAAAGCCGGCTCGGCCGCGGGCGTGTCGGAGACCAGCGGCGAGTTCGGCATCGCCCTGGGGGTCGCCGTTCTGGGGAGTATCGGCACGGCCGTCTACCGAGCTCAGATGGTCGACGCCGTCCCTGCGGGGCCCGAGGCAACGGCAGTGGCCCGCGAGAGCCTCGCTGGCGCGGTGGCCGCCGCCGGGCAGCTGCCCGCGGCCGTGCGGGCCGACCTGCTCGACCCGGCCGCGAGGCGTTCACGGCTGGGTTGAACGTCGCCGCCGGAGTCGGCACTGTCCTGTTCGTCGCGGCCGCGGTGCTCGCCGCGTCCACGCTGCGGCGGGTGCCGTCGAGCGGCCAGGAAGAACTCGAAAAGCCCGAGGGAGAATCCGGCCACAACGACGTCGTCCCGGCTCATGCCGCGTCTGCGCCGTCGAACTGAATGCACTCTCGGTCGACGGCCGCGGGGACGGCGTTGCGTTGCTACATCTGACCGCTGTGACGCCCTCGTGTACGGACCTCAGGCGATAACAGACGGATCAGCCGCCGGACCCGCCGGAGCCGCTCGAGCCGCTGCCGGAGTTGTCGTCGCTGGGTTCTGTGGTTCGGCCGCTGGAACCGCCGGAGCCGCTGCCGGAGTTGTCGTCG
>JACCXW010000046.1 GCA_013696785.1 Geodermatophilaceae bacterium
GGTCCCTATGGCGCGCCGTTCGACGCCATCAACATGTGGGAGTTCTCCGTCAACTTCGCCAACCCCGGCCTGTCGACGTTCGTGAATTCGGCGCAGCTGCGGGTTCCGGAGTTCGACTCGGCGTTCCCCTGCGGTGCTGACGGCCGATCCTGCATCGGACAGCCAACCGTGTCGCAGAAGATCGACGTCTTGTCCTACCGGCAGCGTCCGGCCTGGCGACGGGCCTATCGGAACTTCGGCCGCGTCCAGTCGCTGGTGACCAACCAGTCGGTGGAGGCGCGACCCGGCGTGGCAGGCGTGCGGTGGTACGAGATCCGCCGGCCGTCCAACCCGACGCTCTTCCAGGCCAGCACTTTCTCCCCGAACGACGGGGTGAACCGCTGGATGGGCAGCGTGGCCATGGACAAGTTCGGCAACATGGCCTCCGGCTACAGCGTCTCCAACAGCACATCGGTGTTCCCGGGCATCCGGTACACCGGACGGTTGCAGACCGATCCCAAGAACACCCTCCCGCAAGGTGAGCAGGTGCTCATCGCCGGCACGGGATCGCAGACGGGCAGCCCACGGTGGGGCGACTACACCTCGCTGAACGTCGACCCGAGGGATGACTGCACGTTCTGGTACGTCAACGAGTACGTCGAGACCACCGGTCAGGTTCGTTGGCAGACCCGGATCGGGAGCTTCCGCTTCCCGGGGTGCGGTAGCTGAGTTATCGCTTGATGCAGAGGGCGGCGGTACGCCGGATTCTGACGGCGCCGCCGTCCTCTGCCAAGCTGTGCGGTATGGGTGACTGTGATGGGTGATGAAGTCGCCAGTCGCGAGTTCAGCCGGCAGGACCGGCAGTTGTACCGGGCGAAGGTCAGGCGTTGCCTGGACGTCTTCGCCAGGATGCTCGAGGCGTCGAAGTTCGACTTCGAGCGACCGCTGACCGGCCTGGAGATCGAGTTCAACCTGGTCGACGACAAAAGTGACCCGTCGATGATGAACACCGCCGTTCTCGAGGCAATCGCGAACGAGGACTTCCAGACCGAGCTCGGCCAGTTCAACATCGAGATCAACGTCAAGCCCCGCGGTCTGTCCGGTGATTCCCTGGCGAGCCTGGAGACGGATCTGCGAGCGAGCTTGAATCACGCGGAGGAGAAGTCCCGCGAGGCCGGCGCGCGCATCACCATGATCGGCGTCCTGCCGACGCTGACGCGCTCACACCTCACCGCCGAGTCGATCAGCCACAATCCGCGCTACGCCCTCATCAACGAGCAGATCTTCGCGGCCCGCGGTGAGGACCTGCACATCTCCATCGACGGCCCGGAACGGCTCTCGACCTACGCCGACACGATCGCGCCGGAGGCGGCCTGTACCAGCGTGCAGTACCACCTGCAGGTCAGTCCGCAGTCCTACGCCGACAACTGGAACGCGGCGCAGAGCATCGCCGGTGTGCAGTTGGCCCTCGGCGCCAACTCGCCTTTCCTGTTCGGCAAGGAACTGTGGCGCGAGACCAGGATCGCACTGTTCGAGCAGGCCACGGACACCCGGCCGGAGGAGCTCAAGGCACAGGGTGTCCGGCCACGGGTCTGGTTCGGGGAGCGCTGGATCACGTCTATCTTCGACCAGTTCGAAGAGAACGTCCGGTACTTCCCGGCGTTGCTTCCGATCACCGAGGATGAAGACCCCGTCGAGGTCTTCGAGCGCGGCGACGCTCCCGCGTTGCAGGAACTCCGGCTGCACAACGGAACGATCTACCGCTGGAACCGGCCGGTGTACGACGTGTTCCGCGGCAAGCCGCATCTGCGGGTGGAGAACCGGGTGCTGCCGGCCGGGCCGACCGTCGTCGACATCCTGGCCAACGGTGCTTTCTACTACGGCGTGATCCGGGTGCTCGCCGAGGAGGACCGGCCGATCTGGTCGCGGATGTCGTTCACCGCGGCCGAGGACAACTTCCATCAGGGCGCCCGCAACGGCATCAACGCGCGGATCTACTGGCCGGGTATGGGCGAGGTCCCGGCGACAGAGCTGGTGTTGCGCCGGCTGTTGCCGATGGCCCACGAGGGATTGACCCGCTGGGGTGTGGACAGCGCCGTGAGGGACCGGTTGCTCGGGATCATCGAACGGCGCTGCCTGACCCACATCAACGGCGCGGAGTGGCAGGTGCGCACGCTGCACCAGATCGAATCGCAGGAGCAGTCGCTGGACCGGCGGGACGCCTTGCGGGAGATGGTGGGTCGCTACGTCGAGCACATGCACAGCAACGAACCGGTGCACACCTGGCCGCTGGACTGACCGGTTCCGGCGGCGCGGGTCGCGGTGCTGTCGGAGGCTCTGAGTAGGTTGAACGCCGGCGTACCCCCGACGACCGGAGCGTTCAGATGAAGCGTTCACGCCTGCTCGGCTCACTCGCGGTGGTGGCGCTGGCCGTGGCCCTGGCCGGAGGCGTCCCGGCATCGGCCGCGCCGCCGAGAGATCAGGGCGCCCCGGCCATGGGCGCAGACCTGAGGTTGCTGCAGGTCCGCGACTCGTTGCTGGCAAGGCACCTGACGTACGAGCAGGTCTACTCGGGTGTACCGGTGCTCGGCGGGTACTACGTGCTGCACGTTCGTCACGACGGATCGACGAGCGTGGCCGACGGGCGGATCCCGGTGTCGGCCCCGGTGTCCGTTGTCGCCGGCGTCGACCAGTCCGACGCGAACCGGACCGCAATTGCCCGCGTCGGCGGTGTTCTCACCACCAGCCTGCTGGCGGTGCTCCCGGGGTCGCCGCCGCGACTGGTCTGGGCGGTCCAGAACGCCGACAGCCAACGGGTTCTCGTGGACGCGGTCTCCGGCGCGGTCATCCGCGTCGACTCCCAGATCAGGCAGGCAACCGGCAGGGGGTTGGTGTTCGACCCGAACCCGGTGGTGGCCCTGCAGGACGAGACATTGACCGACGACCGGGACGCGAACTCCGCCGTACCCGCCTCGGCCTACCGGCGGGTGCCGTTGCGCCACCTGGACGGGTCCGGCTACCTGCGCGGCAGCTACGCCGAAGTGGTGCTGCCAGTGGAGAAGCTGGCGTTCTCGGCCACGAATTCGTTCAACTACGGCCGAGCCAACGACTACTTCGAGCAGGTCGAGTCCTACTACGCCGTGGACAGCGCGCAGACCTACTTCCAGAGCCTCGGCTTCATCGACGTGAACAACGAGCCGCAGGGCCTGAAGCCGAACGGGACCACAGCGGACAACTCGTTCTACTCGCCGAACTCCGACCTGATCACGCTGGGCAGCGGGGGAGTCGACGACGGCGAGGATCCGGAAGTGATCTGGCACGAACTCGGCCACGCCGTGCAGGACGACCAGGTGCCGGGCTTCGGCAGCAGCACGCAGGCCGGCGCTATCGGCGAAGGGTTCGGTGACTACCTGGCGCTGACGATGTCGCAGGCCACCAGCGAAGACACGGAAGTGACGCCATGGGCGTGCATCATGGACTGGGACGCGACGTCGTACACCACCGGCGAGCCACACTGCCTGCGGCGGGCCGACACCGACAAGCACTATCCGGAGGACCTCGTCGGCGAAGTGCACGATGACGGCGAGATCTGGTCCGCCGCTCTGTACGACATCAACCGGGTGATCGGGCGCGAGCGCGCCGACACCGCGATCCTGGAAGGCCAGTTCTCCTTCGCCCCCGGCACGTCGATGCCCGCCGCCGCCGGCCATGTGGTCGCCGCGACCCGGGCACTGTACGGACCTACCGCAGCCGGCGCGGTGCAGCGGGTCTTCGAGCAGCGCGGGATTCTCTAGCCGCCTCTGCGGGCCGCGCCCGGCTGTCGGACCCGCCCGGCTGACGTACTCATCGTGCGTCTTACAGTCGAGGACGTGGCGATGGCACGCGGGCAGCTGATGGTGCTCGGCGGCATCGCGTTGGTGGCGCTGACGCTGCGCTCCGCGGTCACCGCCGTTTCGCCGTTGATCGAGGATCTGCGCGCCGACCTCGGCGTCGGCAACGCGGCGATCGGGATCCTCGGCCTGTTGCCGTGCGCGTGCTTCGCGGCAGTCGGCGCCTTGAGCCCGGCACTGGGACGGCGCCTGGGTCTGGAGCGCGCGCTGGTGCTCAGTCTTGCCGTGACGGTGATCGGGACGCTGGGCCGTGCGGCGGTCGGCAGTGCTGTCGCGTTCCTCGTGCTGAGCGGGCTCACGCTCTCAGGGATGGCCATGGGCAACGTGCTCCTGCCACCCCTGGTCAAGCGCTACTTTCCCGACCACATCGGCACCGTGACCAGTTTCTACGTCGTCATGATCGCGACCGGTGCCGCGCTACCGCCGTACGTCGCCGTGCCCATCGGGGACGCTGTCGGTTGGCGGTTGTCGCTGGCCAGCTGGGCGATCATCGCGGCCGCGGCGGTGCTGCCGTGGCTGCCGCGCCTGCGGGCATCGACAGGCGGCGATCTCGTCCATCCCAGCGAGCGGGTGGCGGTCCTGCGCTCGCGGCGGGCGTGGGGCATGACGCTGATGTTCGCTATGACCGCGCTGAACGTGTACTCGCTTTTCGCCTGGCTGCCGTCGATCCTGATCGACGCCGGGTTCGGCAGCTCGGATGCCGGCACCTTGCTGGGCCTGTACTCCGCCATGGGCATCCCGGCCTCCGTCGTGGTGCCCGTGCTCGCCGCGAAGATGACCAACCCCTTTCCACTGGTGTTGGGCTTTGGCGTGCTCTTCGCCGTCGGCTACTACGGCCTGCTGGTCACTCCGACGTCGCAACCCGTGCTCTGGATGATCACGGCGGGACTCGGCCCGGCGACCTTCCCGATGGTCATCACCATGATCAATCTGCGGACGACGACGGAAGCGGGCTCGGCCTCGCTGAGCGGCATGGTCCAGGGCATCGGCTATGCAGTGGCCGGGATCGGGCCTCTCGTCTTCGGACTGCTGCATGAGGCGACCGGCAGTTGGACCCCCTCGCTGCTGATGATCAGCGGCGCCGTCGTGCTCATCCTGGTCGGGGCCTGGTTCGCGTGCCGGCCCGGGACAGTGGAGCAGGATCTGGCCGAAGGCTCCCGGCGCTCGGTGACTCTTAGCCGTTGACCCGACCGGCCCAGCCGGGGTCGCGGCCGATCGCACCGAGCAGCCGATCATGCAGCGGGGCGTCCGCAGCCACCTCGACTTCCGGGCCGTACACCAGGATCCCCGGCCCGAATAAGTTCGGTGTCCGCATCTCCTCCCCGATGGTCTGGGCGGACGGCCACATCCGCTCCACGTCATCCGGATCGATGGTGTCGTCCTGACCGGTCGCCCGAGCGAGATCCCACCCGTGCAGAACGAGGTCCTCGCTCACGACCTGGTCGACGTGGGCCTCGACAGACATCCGGCCGCCGGGGCTGTCGTGCTCGACAGCGGCTAACTCGGGATCATCGAGCAGCGCCTCGACATCTTCCCGGGCCGCCCTGAAGGCGGCCAACGGGTCGTCCTGCAGAGACGGTGCCGGGCTGAGCTGTCGATCGAGCGGGCGCAACATCACGCCGTGCATGTCGATGACGTGGCCCACGACGTCTCGTGCGGTCCAGTCCGCGCACGGCGACGGATCCGACCATTGGTCGGGTCGTACGCCTGCGACCTTGCGTTCGAACGCGTCTGCGTGCGCCCGGTACCGCTGTGCAATCGTGCTCTCGCGGGGACGGCGGGCGGCTGGTGTCCTCGTCATGGCCGCCATCCCATCGCATTTCAGCAGGCATGTCGTCCTGACAGGGAGCTGGTGGCTCAGCCGGGTAGCTCGCCGAGGAAGAAGCGGGAGCCCTGGTCGTCCACGCATTCCGACATCAGTCCGTAGGGCTGCTGCTGCGCTTCGGTCGCCGTACCGCCGGCGGAGCGCACCCGCACCACGGCGCCGGCGATGTCGTCGACGCGCCACATGGGTATGCCGGCTGGCTGGTCGCTGCCCCCTGCCAGACCGATCGCCGGCGTGGTGTCGGTGACCTGCCATCCGTCGGCCACGTTTCCCGGGCTGAACTCCCAGCCCAGAACGGCGCCGTAGAAGTCCCGGGTCTTGCCCGAGTCCGCGACGGACAGGGTGAGGTAGGCGATATCGCCCTGCTCGGTTCCGCTGGGCGCTGTCCGGCCCGTTCCGGACACTTCGTTCAGTGCGAACGGTATCCCTTGGTCGTCTGTGCAGTCCGCGGTTCGGCCGTAGGGCTCGTCGCGGGGCGGCTCGGTGCTGCCGCCGCCGGCGCGCACCCGCTCGAGGGCGGCATCGAGGTCGGTGACGGCGTAGCAGCAGAACAGCGTCGGTTGCCGGTGTCCGCCGAAGATCCCCAGCGCCGGAGTGGTGTCCCGGACCTGGCGGGCGTTCCCGCCACCGGGGTGGTAGGTCCAGCCGAGTACGTCGGCGTAGAAGTCCGCGGCGCGATCGGCGTCCGGAACCCAGAGCGAGGCGTACGTGAGGTCACCGTGCCGTGCCGCCGCCGGCTCCGGCCGAGGGTCGGAGTGCAGTCCCCAGCGGTGACCGAACGGGTCGGTGACGTAGGCGTTGCGCTGGCCGTAGCCGTCGTAGGGCTCGCGGTCCGACGTACCGCCGGCCGTGAGGGCGGCAGCGAGCACCGCGTCGACGTCCGGTACGGCGAGCATCAGGTTGACCGAGGTCGGACCGGCGGACGGCGCAACGAAGCCGATCTCCGGGAACTCCTCGGCCAGGTACAGGGTGCCGCCGGACAGCGCCAGCTCGCAGTGCCCGATCCGGCCGTCTGCCATGACGATCGGTTCGCCGATGATCTGGGCTCCGAAGACGTCGACGTACCAATCGATGGCGCGTCGGCCGTCGCTCACGGCCAGGTAGGGGATGGCAGCGCCGAGCGCAGCGGGGGCGGCGGTACGGGATACGTCGACGGTGGATGTGGACACGGAAACTCCTTGAGGCAACGTCAGGGCGCGCTCGAGCCGGGCGCGCAGTCGGGTGGCAAAGCTGGGATCGGGGTCAGCCGGGGTGACGGGCATGCGCAGGGCGTCGAACGGGTCGGTCATGACTGGGCCTCCTCGTCGCGGTAGGCCCGGCGGAAGGCGGAGCGGGCTCGGACCAGCAATGCCTCCGTCGCGTGCAGGGTGCGTTCGAGGAGTGCGGCGACCTCGGGAACCGGCAGGCCGTCGAGGTAGCGCAGGGTCAGCGCGGCCCGATGGTGCGCGCCCAATTGGTCGAGCGTGTCGCGCACGTGCACCGCGTCGAGATAGCTGACCCACGGATCGACGTGATCCTCGGCGAGGCCGCCGATGACCTGCAGATCCCGGCGTTCGCGGGCCTGTCGCCGCCAGTGGTCGACGAGCTTGTGCCGGGCCACGCCGATGAGCCACGGCACGGACATGCCGCTGGGGGAGCGACGACGTACCGCGTCGACGGCGGCGAGGAATGTCTCGGCTGTGAGGTCTTCCGCCGTCGACGCCTGGCCGCAGCGAGACAGCAGGTATCCGTAGACCTGAGGCAGTGCCTCGTCGTAAAGCGTCAGCAGGTCCGTCCCGCCGCCGTCCACGTCTGCCCGCACACCCCTATCGTCGCTCCAGCCGGTCAAACTCCGACGGGTCGGAACGACTTTTCTTGCTGTTACGTCCGTACGGTCGGCCGGTACGGCGACCGGAGCTACGGACGCAACGGGCCATCGGGGGAGCGGTGCGCGTACAGGTCGCGGAGCAGGCAGATCTCGGCGCCGTGGTGGATCGCCTCGCGGTTGATGTGCAGCACGAGTTCGGCCAGCGGTGCGTCCTCCCACGACTCCTCCACCGCGCCGCAGGGACGGGCCAGCCGCTCGGCGTCGAGGCCACGGACGCCCTCGCTCCAGTTCCGATAGGCCTCGTCAACCTGCGCGAGCGCCTCGTCGGCGGTCCCGGCGTAGACGAATGTGTCGTAGTCGGCCGGCGGGCCACCGAAGTGGTTGGCCGTGCGATCACCGAACACGCCGACGACGACGTGGGCGATCCGCCAGGCGATGGTCGTGACGGGGGCAGGGTCGGGATCAGGAATGGCGACATCGACGGTGAAGTCGCCCGCTCCGATCGCCATCGGTGCCGTGCCCTCACCGCGCCGGCGGACATTCCAGCAGCCGGCAACAGGCTCCCAGAAGTATTCCTCGTCGGTGAGGCCCGTGAGCCGCGGGCGGAGCCGGTGCCGCCAGTGAGTGTCGAGCTGTTCGTGCAGCTGGAACGTCCAGTCGATGTCCACACCGGCACGGTAGGGCAGGCGGTGACCGCCCGTCGTCACCCGCCTGCGCGGTGCCGATAGAGGTCGCGCAGCACCAGGATCTCGGCGCCGTGGTGGATCGCCTCCCGGTTGATGTGCAGCACCAGGTCGGCCAGCGGGGCGTCGGCGAAGGGGCCCTCGGCGGGGCCGCAGGGACGGCTCAGACCCTCCTCGCCGAGACTCCGAACTCCCTCGCTCCAGCGCCGGTAGCCCTCGTCCAGCTGAGCGAGCGCCTCCGCCGCCGTTCCGGCATAGGGGAACGAGGCGTAGTCCATCCCCGGTCCGCCGAAATGGCTGGCCGAACGCTGGCCGAAGACCCCGACGATGATGTGCGCAATCCGCCAGGCGATCGTCGTCACGGGCGGCGGTTCCGGCTCGGGCAGCTCGAAGTCGATCGTGAACTCACCCGCCCCGGCCGCCGTCGAAGCGGTGGTCTCATCGCGAGGACGGACGTTCCAGCACCCGGCGACGGGTTCCCAGAAGTACTCCTCGTCGGTCAGCCCGTCCAGACGGGGCAGCACGTGGTACTGCCAATGCCACTCGAGTTGCTCGTGCAGGCGGTGGTTCCAGTTCGTGTCCATGTCCCTGACAGTAGAACGGCTTGCGGACAGTTCCGGTCCGGAATGAGTGCCAGACTCTGGACGTGATCACGACGTCGGCCCGGTTGCTGCGTTTGCTGGGACTGTTGCAGCAACGCCAGCTGTGGGCGGGCTGCGATCTCGCCGACCGGCTCGAGGTGACCGAGCGGACCGTACGCCGCGACATCGACCGGCTGCGGTCGCTCGGGTACCCGGTGCACGCGGCGACAGGCACGGGTGGGGGCTATCGCCTCGGTGCCGGCGCGGCGCTCCCCCCGCTCATGCTCGACGACGAGGAGGCAGTGGCCGTCGCGATCGGTCTTCGGGCGGAGGCGCTCGGAACCGTCGCCGGCCTGGGGGAGGCGTCGTTGCGGGCGCTGACCAAGCTGGAGCGGGTCCTCCCGGCGAGACTTCGGGTGCTCGTGACGACGCTGCACTCGGCGACTGTGCCGCTGACGGCCGCAACGTCCACTGTGGACACCGACGCGCTGATGACCATTGCTTCGGCCTGCCGGGACAGCGAGCAGCTGCGGTTCGACTACCGCAGCCGAGGAGGGGAGCCGACCAGTCGCCGGGTGGAGCCGCACCGGTTGGTGAACACCGGAAACCGCTGGTATCTCGTGGCACGGGACGAGTCGCGTGCCGACTGGCGGACGTTCCGGGTCGACCGGATCACCGCGGTCCTCGCCACCGGGCGGCGGTTCACGCCGGTCGACCCCCCCGACGCGGCAGCCTTCGTCGCTGCTGGGCTGTCCACCTCGCCGTACCGGTACCAGGCCCGGGTGCTGCTCAAGGTGGACCTTGCCGCGGCGGCCGAACTGGTACCGCCCACAGTGGGCAGCCTGGCCGCCGCCGAGGGCGGCACGATCCTGACCACCGGCTCGGATTCACTCGACGCGCTGGCTCTGCACCTAGCCTTTCTGCAATGTGACTTCCAAGTGCTGGATCCGCCGGAGCTGCGCGTGCACCTCGTCGAGCTCTCCCGTCGCCTACGGCGTGGCGCGGCGCAGGACGGCGTAGACGCTCGCGACCGTGACGGCGGTGAGCAGCGCCGGCCACCCTACGAAAAGCCCGAGAGCTGACCCTTCGGCGAACCAGTTGCCGAAGGCCCGTGAGAGTCGGCGGCGACGAGATGGCTGCCTTCCGGGTGCAGAATTGGAGGGCTCTCGGACCCGACAGCCTCCAGCCGGGCTAGCGGTGCGGCTAGCCGAGCCTCGTCCGGTCATCCCGTGCCGAGGCCGCCAGCAGGCCGCGGTAGTGGGCGATGAAGTGGTCGTGCTCGTGCGCGGGGAACGTCGCCCGCACCGTGTCCACCAGCAGTCGGTCGAAGTCCGGGCCCTCGATCCACTCCAGCATGACCTCGTCGATGTTCGCCAGCCGGCTGGCGCAGAAGTCGGCGTAGCGCTCCACCTCGAAGTAGTTGTCCGCGAGTTCCCGGTAGGCGCCGAGCTTCTCGCCGTAGGAGAGGTCCTCCCGGTCGGCGATGTCGAAGTAGCGGCGGGTCTCCAGGTCGTACCGGGGACGGCGACCGGTCACCGTGCAGAACACCGACCACTTCACCAGCGCCTTGATCGCCCATGGGAAGTAGTAGTGCAGGCTGGTGATCGCCACGTCAGGGCAGGCGTTGGCGTAGTCGATCGGGGCGACCTCGGCGCCCTTGATCAGCGTCTCGCAGGAGTTGAACTCCCAGCGGAAGAACGCGTTCACCAGCCGGCCGATCGTGACCACCTCGGCGCCGACGGCGGCGTCGAGGAAGTTGTGCGTCACCGAGTACCGGGCGTGCATCGGCTCGTCCGGATCGAACTTCATCACCATCGTCTCGGCGCCGATGGACAGGCTCCGTGCGAAGACATCGAAGCCGGCGACAGCCTTTTGCAGGTGCATCAGGCGCTGCCCAGACTCGTCGTAGGCCTTGTGCAGTTCCTCGCGGTTGCGGATCTGGGTGACACCAACCCAGGCGCCACCGTCGTAGGGCTTCATGAAGATCGGGTAGCCGATGTCGTCCGCGATGGTGTCGAGGTTGAACGGCCGGTTGTAGCGCTGGGCGGTGAAGGCGTACTTCGCGTGATCCGGCGGGTTCTTGTAGGGGACCAGAACTGTCTCAGGGACCTTGAGGCCGAGGCGCATCATCGCGCAGTACGCCGCGTGCTTCTCCATGCTCTGAAACGTGAACGGGCTGTTGAGCAGATAGAGATCGTCCATGAGGGCGGCCTTCTTCAACCACTCGCGCGGGTGGTAGTACCAGTAGGCGAGCCGGTCGATGACCAGGTCGTACCGCGGTTTCTGGCGGAGGTTGAAGGGCTCGACGGTCACCCGCTCGACGTCATAGTGGTGGACGGTCTCGCTCGCGTCGGTGACCGGGCCGAGCCGGCGCACTATCGCCTCGAAAGCGGTCGGCCAGTCCTCCTCGGTCCCCAGCAACAGGCCAAGCAGGTGCCGTGTCTCCATCCGTCGACCACCCTCGCGTCGGTTGTCTTGACGACGCCGCGACCTTAGCGCTGGCGAGCAGCCCGGCTGTGGCCACGTCGTTCGCGGCCGCACCGACGATCACCATTGAACCGAAGCGGAGATCGCGACGTACGGTGAGACATGGCGGCTGGGCGGTGAGGACGTGGCAACGCTGGCTCATCGTCGGGCTCGGCCTGTCCGTCCTGCTGTCGTTGCCGTCGGTGCTCGGGGCGTTGCCAGCGGCTGACAGCGACGTCAGCGCCGAGGAGTTGCTCGACCAGGTCAGGGCATCCGCTGAGGTTCCGTTCTCCGGGTACGCCGAGTCCGTGGGCGGCCTGCTGCTGCCGGTGACACAGGACTTCACCGACCTCGTCGACCTGTTCGGCGAGCGGTCCCGGCTGCGGGTCTGGTGGCGCGGCACGGACGACTGGCGGGTCGACACGCTGTCGGCCACGGGGGAGTCGGATCTGTTCCACCGCGGCGGTGCGACCCTCATGTGGGAGTACGAGGACGACCGGGCCACCCTGACCAGTGATCCCGAGATCCGGCTGCCGCGGACGACCGATCTGCTGCCGACCGAGCTCGGCCGCCGGCTGCTGAGCGAGGCGACGGCTGACGAGGTGAGCCGGATACCACCGATCCGCGTCGCCGGCCGTGACGCACCCGGCCTGCGGGTACAGCCGTCGGACGAGCGCACCACGGTGGACCGCGTCGACGTCTGGGTCGACCCGTCGAACGGCTTGCCGCTGCGCGTCCAGGTGTACGGCGACGGCTCGGACGCTGCGGCCCTGACGACGACATTCCTGGAACTGACGGCCGCCGCGCCCTCCGAATCCGACACGACCTTCACGACGCCGCTCGGTTCGGAGTTCAGGTTCGAGGACGTCATCGACGTGGCCGCAGCGGCCGACGAGTTCGCCCCGGCAGTGGCTCCCGACCGGCTCGCGGGCTTGGACCGGCGGGACGACGACGCCACCGTGGGCGCGGTCGGCGCCTACGGCCGGGGCGTGACCCTGCTCGTCGCCGCCCCGATCTGGGATGACATCTCCCGGCCGTTGCGCGACCAGCTGGAGGCGACGCCGGGGGCTCGAATCGACGCGCAGGGCGTGTACGTGTCCGTCGGACCACTCGGCCTCCTGCTCACGCCGGGCAGCAGGCAGCAGCGCAGCTGGCTGGTCGCGGGCACTGTCGACAGCCAGACGCTGTCGGACGCCGCCGCGGAACTGGTGCAGATCCCGGTGGAGGACGGATGATCCACACCACCGCGCTGACCAAGCGGTACGGCTCGATCCTCGCCGTCGACGGGGTCAGCCTCGACGTACGCGCCGGTGACATCTACGGCTTCCTCGGCGCGAACGGATCCGGCAAGACCACGACGGTCCGGATGATCCTGGGCCTCGTGCTCGCCACGAGCGGTGGGATCCAGCTGCTCGGGCACCCGATGCCCAAAGGGGGCCGGGCGGCCCTGCCCAGCGTCGGTGCGTTGGTCGAGGGTCCGGCGGCGTACGGCTACCTGTCGGGTCGGGCGAACCTCGCGCTGCTCGACGCGATGGGCGAAGGCGGCGTACGCCGGACCCGCCGGCAACGCGTCGAGGAAGTACTGGAGCAGGTGGGGTTGGCCGAGGTCGGCCGGCGGCCGGTCAAGGCGTACTCGCTCGGCATGCGGCAACGGCTGGGGCTCGGCGCGGCGCTGTTGCGCCAGCCGCGGCTGCTGGTCCTCGACGAGCCGACAAATGGGCTGGACCCGCAGGGCATCCGCGAGATCCGCGAGCTGCTGCTGCGGCTGCACGCGAACGGGACGACGGTCTTCTTGTCCAGCCACCTGCTCGCCGAGGTCGAGCAGCTCTGCACCCGCGTCGGCGTTCTCGACCGGGGCCGGCTGGTGTTGCAGGACGATCTGGCGGTGCTGCAGGCGCCGACCGGCCGCACCGTCGTACACACCCCTGACCACGATCGCGCCCGCGTCCTGCTGGACGGACGGATCGAACATCGCGACGGCGACCGGCTCGTCGTGCGCGGCGCCGACGCCGCCGACCTCAACGCCATGCTCGTTTCGGACGGGATCCGGGTCACCGAACTCGGCCCCGAACGGCGCACTCTGGAACAAGTGGTGCTCGCCGCCACCGACACGTCGTCGCACCAGGTCGGTGTGTCGTGATTGCGCCATGATCGCCGCCGAGGCACTTCCCTCCGCCGAGGCGCCATGATCGTCTCCGAGGCACTTCCCTCCGCCGAGGCGCCATGATCGCGGTCGAGCTGCTCAAGATGCTGCGCCGGCCGCGGACCTGGGTCACCATCCTGCTGCTGAACGCGCTGCCGACGCTGGTGGCGGTGCTGCTGGCCGTGACCGACCTGGCCCCCCGGCCCGGCAGCGGCCCGGCATTCCTGTCCGCCGTACTGGCAAGCGGGACGCTGTTCCCATTGGCCGCACTCGCGATCATCCTGCCGCTGTTCCTGCCGATCGCGGTTGCCGTGATTGCGGGCGACGCTGTAGCCGGGGAGGCGCAGACCGGCACGTTGCGGTACCTCCTGGTTCGTCCGGTGGGGCGCACCAGGCTGCTGGTGGCAAAGCTGATCAGCGTCGTGGCGTTCGTACTGCTCGCCGTGGTGATCGTGGCAACGACGGCGTACGTCGTAGGGTCGTTGCTGCTCGGCGACCAGCCGCTGGCCGCCGCCACCACCAGCGTCTCCGGTACGACGCTGACCCCGGCGCAGGTCGCCGTCCGCACGCTGCTGGCGATCGGGTACATCACGCTGTCGATGCTGGGCGTCGCAGCCATCGCCCTGCTGCTGTCGACCATCACGGACTCGCCGCTGGCGGCAGCCCTGGGGGCGTTGGCGTTCCTGATCGCGTCGTCGCTGCTGTTGACTCTCGATGC
>JACCXW010000059.1 GCA_013696785.1 Geodermatophilaceae bacterium
CGCTAGCGACGAGGGGGCAGGTGCGCGACGGACCCGCCGCCGCGCTGTCGATCGTCGACCAGCTCAAAACGCGCCCGACCCTGCAGCGGTACCACCTGCTGCCCGCCGTCCGCGCCGACCTACTCGCCAAACTGGACCGCACCGAAGAAGCACGCGCCGAGTACCAGCGCGCTGCCGCCCTGACCGCCAACGAGCGTGAACGGCGAACACTGCTTCGCCGAGCTGCCGCCTGCACGTCGTGACCGCCACCGCCGATCACCAGCACGGGCGGCCGGCCGGAACACGCACACTCAGGCGGTGCTGGTGATCTGCGGCCGCGTCGATGAGTTCTTGCCGGCATCGAGGTCCAACCGTGCGTCCGACCACTTCATAGACGGAGGCCATCATGAGCGCTCAGCGTGCCAGCCATCACCTGGACGTTTCTGGTGGCCGGCTGTACTACGAGGTCCGCGGGTCCGGTCCGCTCCTGCTGGTGATCGGCCAGCCGATGACCAGCGCCGCGTTCGGGCCACTGGCCGACGTGCTCGCCGAGCACCACACGGTGGTGACGTACGACCCCCATGGGTTGGGCGAGAGCACCGTGGACGATTCTTCACTCGACGTCACGCCCGAGATCCAGGCCGATGACCTGGCCGGGCTCGTCGACGCAGTCGGCGGGGGACCAGCCGACGTGTTCGCCAGCAGCGGCGGAGCCGTCGCCGCGCTGGCCCTGGCCGCCCGCTATCCCGCCAGGGTCCACACCGTCGTCGCGCACGAGCCGCCGGTCACCGAGCTGCTCCCCGACGCCCCGCACGTGCGTGCCGTCATCGACGACATCGAGGATGCCTACCGCGCGAGCGGCTCAGGCGCGGCTTGGGGGAAGTTCGTCTCGCTCGTGATGCACGACGGACCGGTCACCGTTGAAGGTGTTCCGCCGGCGACGTGGCCGCCCCAGGGCAGCGCGGAACCCGACGCTGCCGAGGAGGCATCGGCGCCGTCGGAGAAGCAGCTCGCGGACGACGAGCTGTTCTTCCTCCGCATGCTGAAGCCATTCACCCGGTACGAGCCGGCTGTGGAGGTGCTGCGGTCCGGCGATCCGCAGGTCGTCATCGCAGTTGGCGAGGCGTCCGGTGGGGAGGTCGCGCGACGTTCGGCGCTGGCACTGGCCGAGCGTCTGGGTACGCCGGCGATTACGTTCCCGGGCGACCACGGCGGCTTCATGGCCGACCCTCAGGCTCTCGCGCGTGCGATCAGACAGACACTGACGGAGCGCTGAGCCCGAAGACGTCGCACATTCGACCCACACAGCCGACCCGACCGCTACTCCCGGACGAGCAGCGCCACCGGGTAGCGACCGAAGAGTTCGGTGACCCGTTGGTTGCCGCCGTCGTACTGGCTCCGCGTCAGCACGTCGGTCCACGCCCCGGGTGGTAGTTCGACCGTGGTGTACCGCCACCCCTGCCCGGCAGCCAGTCCCAGCGGGAGTCGCGTTGCGAGCGCGAGGACACCACCTCGGTCGAATCCGATCAGGTGTGGCGCGGCCGGTCCCTCGGCGAGCACGGGCCGATATTTCGACAGGGTCCGGGCAGCCCGGACTCGAAGCGCTCGCGAGACGACCAGCAGCTTTGCCGCGCCGGTCCCGTCCACCGGTGGGAGCCAACCCCCATCGAGACGCGTGAGCAGTGCCCGCCGCTCGTCGAAGCCCACATGGCGGCGGTTGTCGGGATCCACCAACGAGTGGTCCCAGACTTCCGTGCCCTGATAGACGTCCGGCACGCCGGGCATCATCAGCTGCAGCAGCTTCATACCGAGTGAGTTCGACCAGCCGGTCGCCCGCACCCGGTCAACGAACACGTCCATGTCCAGTCGATCGAACGCCGTATCGACGAGTGCATGCATCCGCTGCTCGAACTCCTCGTCGGGATCCGACCACGTCGTCGAGACGCCGGCCTCGCGGGCTGCCTTGTGCGCGTAGGCATGGGCGCGGTCCCGGTCCAGCGGCCAGGCACCAACGATGTTCTGCCACAGCAGGTGCGCGAGCGGCCGGTCCGACAGCGGCGCCAGCTCGTTCCACCGGCGGACCACGGTGGCCCAGTCCGACGGCATCTCGGCCAGTACGGCGAGTCGCGCGCGGACGTCTTCGCTGCGCTTGGTGTCGTGTGTGGACAGTGCAGTCATCCCGTCGGGGGAATGTTGCTGGCGCCGGGCGCACGAGGCGTGGAACTCCGCCGGAGTCCACCCGAAGCGGGCGGGGTCCCCGCCGACCTCGTTCAGCGCGACGAACCTGCTCCAGCGGTAATACGCGGTGTCCTCGACCCCCTTGGCCATCACCATGCCGCTGGTCTGCTGGAAGCGCTCCGCCAGCTCCGAGTCGGCCTCGAGCAACCGCGTGTGCAGGACGGCCAGCTGCTCGGCAAGGTCTGGCCGCGAGTCGGCGGCGAAATCCACCGCCTGCTGCAGATGCTCAGCGCCCACGGGCAGATACGAGCGATAGACCGGGAAGCAGGCGAGTAGCTCCGCCAATGCATCCTCGGCTCCGGGCAGATCGGGCACGAGGCGGGCCAGCCGGCGTACCTCGGACTGCAGGATGCCGTCGGCGATCGCCCTCTTGCATGAGCGGATCATCGCCGGGTATACGACCGGCGCCCCGGCCAGTTCGGTGTCCAACGCGGTCAATGCCGGCTCGCCGGCCGGGTCGATGAAGACGCCGCCGACCTCGTTGAGCGCGTCATAGCCTGTCGTCCCGGCGACCGGCCAGGAGAGCGGCAGCTGCTCTTTCGGCTCCAAGATCTTCTCGACCACGAGCCAGCTCCCGGGCGCCGCCGCGGCCAGCCGGTCCAGGTACCCGCCTGGATCGGCCAGGCCGTCGGGGTGGTCGATGCGCAGGCCGTCGACTGCGCCGTCGCCGACCCAGTCGAGGACGAGAGCGTGGACCGGGCCGAAGACCTCAGACAGCTCGACCCTGACGGCGGCCAGGTCGTTGATGGCGAAGAACCGCCGGTAGTTCAGGTCGGTGTCTGCCCGCCGCCAGTCGATCAGCTCGTAGTGCTGTCGTTCGTGCACGTCCTGCGGCGTACCTCCTTCGCTGCCGTCAGCGAGTGGGAAGCGGTGATCGAAGTACCGCAGCTCGCCGTCCTCCACCCGCAGGGCGTCCAGCGCGTCGGGGGAGTCGGACAACACCGGGATCCGCAGCCGCTGGTTGCCGAAGTCCCAGTCCACGTCGATGGCGGCGGCGTGGCGCGACCCCCGGCCATGGCGCAGGACGTCCCACCACCAGGGATTGACGGGCGGGACGCCGACTCCCATGTGATTCGGCACGATGTCGACAACCAGCCCGAGACCGTGCTCGCGCAGTGCCGCGTCGAACGCGGCAAAGCCTTCGGCCCCACCACGATCTTCGTCAATCAGGGAGAAGTCCACGGTGTCGTAGCCGTGGGTCGAACCGGGCGTCGCCGCCAGCAGAGGCGACGCGTAGGCGTGCGAGACGCCCAGGGCACGAAGGTAGTCCACGACATCGGCCGCATCACGCAGGTCGAACGCGGACTGGATCTGCAGCCGGTACGTCGACCGTGGTGTCGACCCGCGCATGCCGTGCTACGCCGTCTCTTTCAGTACGACCAGCGACCGTCCGGACAAGGCCATGGTGGCGCCGGCCCCGAACACCGTCTCGTCGTGCTTGGCCAGTGAGGTGTCGACGACGACCTGCCAGTTCGCCGCGTACTCCGTCGGGGGAAGGGTGAAGTCGATCGAGTCGTCGTGAGCGTTGAAGCAGAGCAGGAACGAGTCGTCGGTGATGCGTTCACCGCGGGTGTCCGTGCCGCCGATGCCGAGCCCGTTCAGGAACACCGCGACCGACTTGCCGAAGCCCGAGCCCCAGTCCTCCTGTGTCATGACCTCCCCAGAGGGGGTCAGCCACGCGATGTCCGGCCGCGGTTCGCCTTCGCCCCGGCGTACCGGCCGGCCGTCGAAGAACCGTCGCCGCCTGAAGGTCGGATGGGTACGCCGTAGCTCGACCAGCTTGGCGGTGAAGTCGACGAGGTCCTCGTCGACGGCTGACCAGTCGATCCAGGTGAGTTCGTTGTCCTGGCAGTACCCGTTGTTGTTGCCCTGCTGGGTGCGGCCGAGCTCGTCGCCGTACACCAGCATCGGGACGCCCTGGGAGAGGAACAGGGTGGCGAGGAAGTTCCGGCGCTGCTGTGCACGCAACGCAAGGATGTCGGGGTCGTCCGTCGGTCCCTCGACGCCGCAGTTCCATGACCGGTTGTGGCTCTCGCCGTCGTTGTTGTCCTCCCCGTTGGCCTCGTTGTGCTTCTCGTTGTAGCTGACCAGGTCGTTGAGGGTGAAGCCGTCGTGCGCCGTCACGAAGTTGATGCTGGCGACCGGGCGCCGGCCGGAATGTTCGTAGAGGTCGGACGAGCCGGTCAGCCGGGCGCTGAACTCGCCGAGCGTCGCGGGTTCGCCACGCCAGAAATCGCGCACAGTGTCGCGGTACTTGCCGTTCCACTCCGTCCAGAGCGACGGGAAGTTGCCGACCTGGTAACCGCCGTCGCCGATGTCCCAAGGCTCGGCGATCAACTTGACCTGGCTGACGATCGGATCCTGATGGACGAGGTCGAAGAACGCCGACAACCGGTCGACGTCGTGGAGTTCCCGAGCCAGGGCCGAGGCCAGGTCGAAGCGGAATCCGTCCACATGCATCTCGGTGATCCAGTAGCGCAGTGAATCCATGATCAGCTGCAGCGAATGCGGCTGCCGGACGTTGAAGGAGTTCCCGGTGCCGGTGTAGTCCATGTAGTAGCGCGGGTCGCCGTCCATCAGCCGGTAGTAGGCGGCGTTGTCGATGCCGCGGAAGCTGAGGGTGGGGCCGAGGTGATTGCCCTCGGCCGTGTGGTTGTAGACGACGTCCAGGATGACCTCGATGCCGGACTCGTGCAGGGTCCGCACCATCCCCTTGAACTCCGCGACCTGCTCGCCCCGCTGGCCCGAGCCGCTGTAGGCGTTGTGGGGGGCGAAGAAGCCGATCGTGTTGTAGCCCCAGTAGTTGGACAGCCCCTTCTGCTCCAGGGTGTGGTCCTGCACGAACTGGTGTACGGGCATCAGCTCGATGGCGGTCACACCCAGCCGCTGCAGGTGCTCGATTGCCGCGGGGTGGGCGATGGCGCCGTAGGTGCCACGCAGATCCTCGGGGATGCCCGGGTGCTGCTGGGTGAAGCCCTTGACGTGCGCCTCGTAGATGACGGTCTCGCTGTACGGAATGCGCGGAGCCCGGTCGTTGTGCCAGTCGAAGAACGGGTTGATGACCACCGATCGCATCATG
>JACCXW010000064.1 GCA_013696785.1 Geodermatophilaceae bacterium
TTGCTCGTGAGCCAGGCCCGCCGCTCCGGATCGGCGAGCACCCCTTCCGTCGCGGGCGTTTCGATGAGCCCCGGAGCGACCGCGTTGCAGCGGATTCCGGCCGACCCGTAGTCGAATGCCACCGAGCGGGTCAGTGCCACGACCCCGCCCTTGGCCGCGACATACGCCCCGAAACGTGGCGAGGCGGCCAATGCCGCGACCGAGGCAGTGTTGACGATGGCTCCTCCGCCGCTCGCGATCATCGCCGGTATCGCGTGCTTGCAGCCGAGGAACACTCCGGTGAGCGTGACCGCGATCGTCCGGTCCCACTCCGCGAGTGTGGTCTCGGTGACCGACCGATTCAGTGGCGCCCAGTACGCGTTGTTGTGCAACACGTCCAGCCGGCCGTATGTCCGCACGGTCAGGTCCACCATGTCGCGGACCGCGTCCTCGTCACCGACATCGATCGTGCACGTGGTGGCTCGACCGCCGCCAGCCTCGATATCGGCGACGGTTCGTCCGGCTCGCCCAGCGTCGATGTCCGCGACGATCACAGCGGCGCCCTCCCGGGCGAAGGCAAGGGCGGTCTCCCGGCCGATGCCCGACCCCGACCCCGTGACGATGGCCACCTTCCCGGCGAACCGGCTCCTGTTCTGCGCAGATGCAGGCCCGGTCATGTGTCGCGGCCTCGAGCGCCGAGGTAGCTGCCGATGACCGCAGGATCGGCAAGCAGCTCCTGCGCCGATCCGGTCATGACCACGGATCCGGTGCTGAGCAGGTAGCCCCGATCGGCGCAGCCCAGTCCCTGCCTGACGTTCTGCTCGACCAGCAGGATGGTCAGCCCTTCCGCGGCGAGGTCGCGGATCAGCGCGAATACCTCACTAACGAGACGGGGCGACAGTCCCAGGGACGGCTCGTCCAGCAGCAGGATCGTCGGCCGCGCCATCAGCGCCCGACCGATCGCGAGCATCTGCTGCTCCCCGCCCGACAGGGTCCCGGCTTTGCGATTGCGCCGCTCGCGCAGCGGCTCGAAGCGGGTGAGCACGTCACCGAGGTCTGCGTCCACGTCGCCGTCGCCGCGCCGGGCAAAAGCCCCGAGCCGCAGGTTCTCCTCCACGGTCAGCGTGGGCAGCACCCGCCGGCCCTCGGGTACGTGCGCCATCCCGGCCCGCACCAACCGGTCGCTGCGCTGGCCGGTGACGTCGTTGCCCGCCAATGACACCGATCCCGACCAGGGTTTGATCATGCCGGAGACCGCGCGGAGGAACGTGCTCTTCCCGGCGCCGTTGGCGCCCAGCAGAGCGACCAGTTCACCGGCGGAGATAGTGAGGCTGATCCCGTCGATGCCGGTGATCCGTCCGTAGCCTGCACGCAGGTCACGGACCTCGAGCGCGGGCGCTCCGGCGGCCGGCGACGACCGCGGCCGCTGCTCAGGTGCCAAGGTAGGCCGTCCTGACCTCGGCGCTCGCCAGCGCGACCTCCGGTGGTCCTTCGACGAGCTTGCGGCCGAAGTTCAGGACGGTGACGACATCGCAGACACTGGCGATCACCTCCATGTCGTGCTCCACGATCACCACGGTGAGACCCTCGGCGCGGAGCGCGCGGATCCGCGGCACGAGGTCGAGGCGCTCCTGCGCGGTCATGCCGGCGGCAGGCTCGTCCATGAGCAGGAGTCTGGGCCTGGCGGCCACCGCGCGGGCGATCTCCAACTGCTTCAGCAGGCCGTAGGGCAACGTCGCCGCTCGGCGCTTGCGATATTCGGTCAGCCCGAAGGTCTCCAGGGCGTGCTCAGCCTCTCGGTCGAGTTCCCGCTCGCCGTTGCCCGGAAACGGCCACAGCGACAGGAATCCGGTGCGGGCCCGAGAATGCTGACCCAGGAGCACGTTCTCCCGTACGGTCAGGCCGCCGAACAGCCGCAGGTTCTGAAAGGTTCGGGTCAGTCCTAGCGGGACCCGTCTCTGCGGGGTCAACCGGGTGATGTCGCGCCCGTCGAGTTCTACGACACCCTGCGACGGCGGCAGGAACCCGGACATCACGTTGAGCAGGGTGGTCTTGCCCGCCCCGTTGGGCCCGACGACCCCGTGGATCGAGCCGCGTTCGACCTCCAGCGTGACGTCGGCGAGCGCGGTCACTCCCTGGAAATGCTTGCTGATCTGCACGGCACGCAGTTGCAGGTCAGCCATCGCCTTCAGCTCCGCCGCGACTGGACGACAGCCTCGCGAGGCGCCTCAGGTTGATTCGCCGCTCGGTGCCGCGGCCGATGATGCCCTGCGGTCGCAGGATCATCAGTACGACGAAGAGCAGCCCGTACGTGATCTGGTAGTACTCCTCGAGGAAGTCGAACCAGATCGGCAGCATCGTCAGGACGACTGCGCCGACGATGGCACCCCAGAAGTACTGCACGCCGCCGAGGACGACGAACAGGATGATCAGCAGCGACTGCGGAGCGCCGAACTGGGAGGGGGTGATGATGAGGGTCTCGTGGGCCGAGAGCGCCCCGGCCACACCGGTGATGGCGGCCGAGACGGCGAAGGCCTCCACCGAGATACCCG
>JACCXW010000086.1 GCA_013696785.1 Geodermatophilaceae bacterium
GCCCTCCAGCCTGCGTTCCTTCGCGCCCCGGCTCGGCTTGGTCGGGCGGCGCGGCGGGGGCGGGGGCCGAAGCGCCTCGGCGACGACGTCACCCATCCGCTCTCGGGCGGCGGCCCGGTTGCGCAGCTGCGACCGGTATTCGCTGGCGACCACCGACAGCCTGCCGTCGACCAACCGGCCGGCCAGCCGGCTCAGCAACCGGTCCCGCTGCCAGTCGGCCAGCACAGCCGACGCGGAGATGTTCCACAGCAGTTCCACCCGCGAATCGGCGGTGTTCACCGACTGACCGCCCGGGCCGGAGGATCGGGAGAACCGCTCCGTCAGCTCCTCCTCCGGCACGGTGACCGGGCCAGCCGGTACGCCGTCCACGTCAGCCGCTGCTACCGGGGTTCGACCCTGGCGCCGAGTCCGGCCAGCTTGACGAGGAAGTCCTCGTAGCCCCGGTTGATCAGATCGATCCCGTGCACGGTGGAGGTGCCCTGTGCGCTCAGGGCGGCGATCAGGTAGGAGAACCCGCCGCGCAGGTCAGGGATGACGAGTTCTGCCGCCTGCAGTTTCGTCGGGCCGCTGATGACGGCCGAGTGCAGGAAGTTGCGCTGACCGAAGCGGCACGGCGTACCGCCGAGGCACTCCCGGTACAGCTGGATCGTGGCGCCCATCGAGGCCAGCGCGTCGGTGAAGCCGAGCCGGTTCTCGTACACGGTCTCGTGCAGGATGGACAGCCCGGTCGCCTGCGTCAGCGCGACGACGAGTGGCTGCTGCCAGTCGGTCTGGAAGCCTGGATGGACGTCGGTCTCCAGCGGCATCGCGTACAGCTGTCCGCCCGGATGCCAGAACCGGATCCCCTCCCCGTCGACGACGTCGAACGCGCCACCCACGGTCCGGAAGACGTTCAGGAACGTCATCATGTCCTTCTGCTCGGCGCCCCGGACGTAGACGTCACCGCCGGTTGCCAGCGCGGCACATGCCCACGACGCCGCTTCCAGCCGATCGGACATGGCACGGTGCCGGTACCCGCCGAGCTGCTCCACCCCGGTGATCCGGATGACACGGTCGGTGTGGACGTTGATGATCGCGCCCATCTTCTGCAAGACCGCGATCAGGTCGATGATCTCCGGCTCGATCGCTGCGTTGCGCAACTCGGTGACACCCTCGGCCAGTACGCCGGTCAGCAGCACCTGCTCGGTCGCACCGACGCTGGGGTACGGCAGCACCACCTTGGTGCCCCGCAGCCGCTGCGGCGCGGCGAGGTGCAGACCCTGCGGGCTCTTCTCGACCTCTGCACCGAACTGGCGGAGCACGTCGAGGTGGAAGTCGATCGGGCGGTCGCCGATGCGGCAGCCCCCCAGGTCCGGGATGAACGCGTGACCGAGGCGGTGCAGCAGCGGCCCGCAGAGCAGGATCGGGATCCGGCTGGAGCCGGCGTGGGCGTCGACATCGGCGATGTTCGCCCGCTCGACGGAGGCGGGGTCCAGGACGAGCTCCCCGGGCTGTTCGCCGGGGGTGATGGCCACGCCGTGCAGGCGAAGCAGCCGGGTGACGATGTCCACGTCGCTGATGTCGGGGATGTTGCTGAGCAGGCTCGGCTCGCGCCCGAGCAGCGCGGCCACCATGGCCTTGGGAACGAGGTTCTTCGCGCCCCGCAGCCGGATCTCACCCTGCAGCGGCACCCCGCCGTGCACGAGCAGCACGTCGTTGGCTGGCACGGCGTCTACTGGCACGCCATCGTTGACTGGCTTCACCGATTCACTCCACTTCCGGGGTCATACGACGGTATCCCGCGATACGGCGCGGCCGCGACCACGCCGCGCCGACCCCCCTTCAGGACGGTCAGAACCGGCAGGCGTGGATGTCGGTCACGAGGATCCCTCGCGCGCCGAGTTCCCACAGGGCATCCATCACCGAGTTGGTGTCCCGCCGCAGTACGAGGGCGTTCACGGCGACCCAGGCGCGGTTCTGCAGCGGGGAGATCGTCGGTGACTCGATGCCCGGGGTGAGGGCGCAGGCGTCGTCCAGCAGCTCCACCGGCACGTCGTAGGCCATCATCACGTACCGCCGAGCGACGAGCACGCCTTGCAGCCGGCGCACCAGTTGCGCGACGGCCGGGTCCGCCGGACTGCCCGTTCGACGGATCAGCACCGCCTCGGAGTGCACGATCACGTCTCCGACGAGTTCGAGGCCGGCCTGGCGCAGCGTCCGCCCGGTGGACACGACATCGGCGATCGCGTCGGCGACGCCGAGCCGGACGGCGCCCTCCACCGCCCCGTCGAGGCGCACCACCTCCGCGCTCACCCCATGCTCGGACAGGTGGTGTCGCACCAGGTTCGGGTACGCCGTGGCGATCCGCTTCCCAGCGAAGTCCTGCAGCGAGGAGGCAGTGCCGGTGCCGGCGGCGTACCGGAAGCTGGACTCGGCGAAGCCCAGAGTAAGGATCTCCTCGGCGTCGGTGTCACTGTCGAGCAACAGGTCGCGGCCGGTGATCCCGAGATCAAGGGTGCCCTCGCCGACGTACACGGCGATGTCGCGGGGGCGCAGGAAGAAGAACTCCACGTCGTTGTCGGGATCGGCGAGCACGAGGTCCTTCGGATCGGCGCGCTGCCGGTAGCCCGCCTCGTGCAGCATCAGGCCCGCCGGCTCGGCCAGCGAGCCCTTGTTCGGCACGGCGATCCGCAACATGGGTCGGGTCTCCTAATCGCTGCGATGTCTAGAGGTAGGCGTACACGTCGTCGAGATCGATGCCGCGCGCCAGCATGAGCACCTGGACCCGGTAGAGCAGTTGGCTGACCTCCTCCGCGGCCCGCTCCGGACTCTCGTGCTCCGCGGCCATCCACGCCTCGGCCGCCTCCTCGACGACCTTCTTGCCCGCCTCGTGCACCCCGGCCCGAACCGCGGCTACCGTCCCTGACTCCGGTGCAGCGGCTTCGACCTTGGCGCTGAGCTCGGCGTACAGGCCGTCGAAGGTCTTCATGCCGTCTCCATGCTCTGCAGGACCAGGGCGGTGTCCAGCGCCGCGAGGGTCGCCTCCCAGCCCTTGTCCTCGGTGCTGTCGGGCAGCCCGCAACGGTCCCGCGCCTGCTCGGTCGTGTCGCAGGTGAGTACGCCGTTGCCGACCGGGGTCATGCTGTCCAGCGCCACCCTGGTCAGGGCCGCGGTCACCGAGTCGCAGACGTACTCGAAGTGCGGCGTACCGCCTCGGATCACGACTCCGAGACAGACGACCGCATCGTGGTTCGTGGCCAGCCGCTGGGCGACCACGGCCAACTCCAACGCGCCCGTCACCCGTCGTACGGTCGTCGTCGCCCCACAGGCCTGCGCGCAGTCCTGCGCGCGCCGGAGCAACGTATCGCTGATCTCGGTGTGCCAGCGGCTGGCGACGATGCCCACCCGCAGGCCGTCGGCCGCCACCGTGCCGGAACCCGGTGCCCCCTGGCCGCTCAAGCGGGCCGCTCCGGCAGGTCCTCGATGAAGTGCCCCATCCGATCCCGTTTCGTCCGCAGGTACTCGATGTTCTCCGGATTCTGGTGGGTGGGCAGCGGCACCCGGCCCAGGACGCTGAGCCCATAGCCCTCGAGCCCGGCGCGCTTCGCCGGGTTGTTGGACAGCAGCCGCATGCTGCGCACGCCGAGGTCGACCAGGATCTGGGCGCCCGTCCCGTAGTCGCGGGCATCGGCGGGCAACCCGAGGGACAGGTTCGCGTCGACGGTGTCCTGGCCGCCGTCTTGCAGCTGGTATGCCTGCAACTTGTGCAGCAGGCCGATGCCGCGACCCTCGTGTCCGCGCATGTACAGGACGATGCCGCGGTCCTCGGCGGCGACGGAGGCGAGCGCGGCATCCAGTTGGGGCCCGCAGTCGCAGCGCAGCGATGCGAACACGTCGCCGGTGAGGCACTCTGAGTGCACCCTGACGAGCACGTCCTCGCCGTTGCCGATCTCGCCGCGGACCAGAGCCACGTGCTCA
Source organism: Geodermatophilaceae bacterium (assembly GCA_013696785.1). Lineage (GTDB taxonomy): Bacteria > Actinomycetota > Actinomycetes > Mycobacteriales > Geodermatophilaceae > JACCTY01. The sequence continues at coordinate 3,958 of JACCXW010000086.1, forward strand.
CGCTCGTCGTAGTCACTGCTGAAGCCGACCGCCCGGAAGTCGCCGTAGCGGGTCGGGATCCTGGCCTCGGCGACCCGGTGGACCTGCTTCTCGGTCCGCCGGCGATACGCGATGAGGTCGGCGATGGTGATCAGCGTCATGTCGTGCTCGGCTGCGAAGGCTTCGAGTTCGTCGAGCCTTGCCATCTCTCCCGGCTGGCGTTCGCTGACCATCTCGCACAGCACGCCGGCCGGTCGCAGTCCGGCCATCGTGGCCAGATCGACCGCCGCCTCGGTGTGGCCCGGCCGGCGCAGGACACCGCCTTCGCGGGCTCGCAGCGGGACGCAGTGTCCGGGCCGGGTGAGGTCGGCGGCGGTCGAATCCGGGTTCGCCAGCAGCCGGATCGTCCGGGCCCGGTCCACCGCCGAGATACCGGTACCGACTCCCTCCCGGGCATCGACGGTGACGGTGTACGCCGTACCGCGCTTGTCCTGGTTGGTATGGAACATCGGGGGGAGATCGAGCCGGTCGCAGTCCGCTTCGGTGAGCGGAACGCAGATGTACCCGGAGGTGTAGCGCACCATGAACGCGACGAGTTCCGGAGTCGCCCGCTCCGCCGCGAAGATCATGTCGCCTTCGTTCTCGCGGTCCTCGTCATCGGCGACGATCACCGCCCGGCCCGCAGCGATGTCCGCGACGGCCTGGTCGATCGTCCCGAACCCACCGCGGCGTACCGGGTGCATCGGTGCAGCGGTCATGCTCTGCCTCCGTCGGTGAGCAGCTTCTCCACGTACTTGGCGATGACGTCGACCTCCAGGTTCACCGTGTCACCGGGTCGCCGGCTGCCTAGCGTCGTCCGTTCCAGCGTGGTCGGGATCAGGCTCACCTCGAACCAGTCCGGCCCCACCGCGCTGACCGTCAGCGACACCCCGTCGACGGTGATCGAGCCTTTGTGTACGACGTAGCGGGCGAGCTGTACCGGCAGGGAGAACCGCACCACGTCCCAGTGCTCGTCCGGATTGCGGGTCAACACCGTGGCCGTCTCGTCGACGTGACCCTGGACGAGGTGCCCGCCCAGCCGGGTGTGCGCGGTGACCGCCCGCTCCAGGTTGACCGGGTCCCCCGCCGCGAGCTTCCCGAGCGACGAGTGATCGAGCGTCTCCTGCATGACGTCGGCGCTGAATCCGCTGGTGTCGGCGTCGGTGACCGTGAGGCAGACGCCGTTGACCGCGATGGAATCCCCGGCCCGGACATCCGTCACGACGGTCGAGGCGCCGACAGTCAGCCGGGCCGCCCCGGACAGGTCGTCGCGACGCCGCAGCGTGCCGAGTTCCTCGACGATGCCGGTGAACATCTCAGTCCTTCCTACGTGGGACGGCGGTGATCCGGATGTCCTCGCCCAACGTGCGCAGGTCGACCACCGTCAGGCGTAGCACCTGCGCGATCGTGGGCATTCCAGCCGGCCCCAGCACAGCCGGTCCGGCCCCGAGCAACGCTGGTGCGACGTAGCCCACCACCATGTCGACAAGTCCCGCCTCGACGAACGCGCCGGCGAGGGTAGGACCGCCTTCGAGCAGGGCTGATCGGATGCCGCGGTCGTAGAGCACTTTGAGCGCCTGACCCGCGTCATGGCTGTCCAGCACGAGCGTTTCGGCCGCCGCGTCGTGGATCCGTGCGGTGTCCGGCGTTCGACCGCGCCGGTCGAGCACCACCCGCAGCGGCTGGCGGTCGGCGCTGCCGCGGCGGTCGGTCAGCTGCGGGTCGTCAGCCAACGCCGTACCGGACCCGATGATCACGGCATCACACTCGGCACGCAGCCGATGTACGTCGGCGCGCGCGTGCTCGCCGGTGATCCATCGGCTGCTGCCGTCGGCTGCTGCGACCCGGCCGTCGAACGTGGCGGCGTACTTCCAGATGACGAACGGGCGGCCGTGCTCGACCGCGAACAGCCAGCCCCGCAGGGCGCCGGCTGCCGCTTCGTCGACGTACAGGCCGGCCTCGACGCTGATGCCTGCGGCACGCAGGATCCGGCCGCCCCCACCGGCTGACGGGGTCGGGTCCGCAACGGCGTAGACCACGCGGGCCACGCCAGCATCGATGAGCGCCGCCGTACACGGACCGGTGCGACCGGTGTGGGCACAGGGTTCAAGGGTGCTGACCACGGTCGCGCCGTGAGCCTTGGCACCGGCGGCCTCGAGCGCGACGATCTCGGCGTGCGGACCTCCGGCCGGCCGGGTGGCGCCCTCGCCGACGATCCCGCCCTCGGCGTCCACGACGACGGCGCCGACCGGCGGGTTGGGGCTCGTGCGGCCGAGGACGCTGCCGCCCAGTTCGAGCGCACGCAGCATTGCGGTGTGGGTGCTGTCGGCTGCCACCTCGTGCCCCTCCCCTGCGCTGCGGAGCGCGCGCCGGGGCAGCTCGAGCAGGTCCGACGACAAAGGCAGCGCCGGACCCGCGCGCTGCCTCCCATCCGGACTGTTGAAGCGCCTCCGCGGCAATGAGCGCGTCGGCGCGGACCGTCGGTTCCGGAATCACACCGGATCAACCAACCGCTGGCTGCGGTCGGGTCGCGGACTGCGCGCCTCGCCGCATGGATGCCGGGGCGCTCACCGCCGGTTCGGAATTTCACCGATCCCGGAGCACGCGTGTTGCGGCCTGATCCTCTCACGCCGCGCGATGTCCCTGCGTCGGCACAGCCGGGGCTCGGGACTACGGAGGTGACGGCGCGGCGGCGGCGGCCCTGGCCCGGAGGGCGGCGATGGCGCGGGCCGGGTCGTCGGCTCCGTACACGGCCGACCCGGCGACGAACACGTCCGCGCCCGCCTCGGCGGCCTGCACGATGGTGTCGGCGTTGACGCCGCCGTCCACCTCGATGAACAGCGTCAGGTGCCCGGACTGGACCAGTTCGCGGGCCTTGCGCACCTTGGGCAGCACCTCGGCGATGAAGCCCTGGCCGCCGAAGCCTGGCTCGACAGTCATTACCAGCAGCGTGTCGAACTCCCGCAGGATCTCGAGATAGGGCTCGAGCGGAGTCCCCGGTTTGATGCCGAGGCCCGCCAACCCACCCGCCGCCCGGATCGCCCTCGCCACCTGCACCGGGTCGTCGGCGGCCTCGACATGGAACGTCACGTTGCGCGCCCCTGCCTCGGCGTACGGCGGAGCCCACCGATCGGGGTTCTCGATCATGAGGTGGCAGTCCAGCGGGATGTCCGTGGCGCTGAGCAAACTCTGCACCACGGGTAGGCCGAGGGTCAGGTTGGGCACGAAGTGGGCGTCCATGACGTCCACGTGCAGCCAGTCCGCACCCTCGACCACCCGGGCCTCCTCGCCGAGGCGGGCGAAGTCCGCGGACAGGATGCTGGGAGCGATCATCGGCGGTCGCACGGCGGTCACTGTACGGCGGGTCGCCCCAATGATCATGGAGTTTGGCCGGTCAGGGCCGGCAGAATCCCATGATCACGGGCCTTTGCGGAGCAGGGCGATGAACATCGCGTCGGTGCCGTGCAGATGCGGCCACAGCTGTACATGCGGCCCGTCGCCGAGGTCCGGTACGCCGGGCAGTGCGGGCCGGGTGTCCAGCTGTTCCGCGCCGGTACGGCGGACCACGTCGGCGACGACCGCCCGGGTCTCGGCCAGGTGCGGCGAGCACGTGGCGTAGGCGACCAGGCCGCCGGGACGGGCGGCGGCGAGCCCGGCCGTCAACAGCTCACGCTGCAACCGCGCGAGCGGCGGAATATCCGAGGGCTGGCGGCGCCAGCGGGCCTCCGGGCGACGGCGCAGCGCCCCGAGCCCGGTGCACGGGGCGTCGACCAGCACCCGGTCGGCATCCGGCGGACGGGGATCCCGCCCGTCGGCGACCTCCGTGCGTACCGGCAGACCGGCCGTCGCCTGCTCGACGAGCTTCGCCCGGTGCGGCTGCAGTTCCACCGCCAGCACGGCGGCGGCTCGCTCCGCGGCCAGGGCGCCGAGCAGGGCCGCCTTTCCCCCTGGCCCGGCACACAGGTCGAGCCAGTTGCCGTCCGGGCCGTCGAGGTGGCCGTTCGTGAGTGCCAGTGCGGCGAGCTGGCTGCCCTCGTCCTGGACCGCGGCACGCATGTCCCGGACCGGCGCCAGCGCCCCCGGGTCGCCACCGTCGAGCCGGACGGCGTACGGCGACCACGGTCCCGCTGTTCCCCCGCTGAGAGCTGCCAGCTCGTCGCGACCGATCCGGCCCGGACGGGCCACGAGGTGCACGCGCGGGCGCTCGTCGTCGGCTGCGAGCGCCGTCGCCGTCTCCGGCCAGTCCCCGCCCAGCGCGTCCCGGTAGGCGCGCACGATCCACGCCGGGTGCGCATACCGCTGGGCCAGGTGCGCGGCCGGGTCGTCGGCCATCGTCGGTGCGACTCGTTCCAGCCAGCCGGTCTCGTCGTACGCCGAGACCTTCCTCAGGACGGCGTTCACGACGCTCACCTGCCCGTGCGTCAAGACCGTCCGGGCGAGGTCGACCGAGGTGTTCACGGCTGCGTGGGTGGGGATCCGCGTGCGCAGCAACTGATAGGAGCCGAGTCGGAGGACGTCGAGCAGCGTCGCGTCCACCGCCTCCAGCCGACGATCGAGGCAGGCGCCGAGCACGGCGTCCAGTGAGCCCTGGGCCCGAAGCGTGCCGTAGCCCAGTTCGGTGGCCAACGCCCGATCGCGTTCGTCGAGGCCACGCTCCCGCAGCATGCCCGGCAGCGTCAGGTTTGCGTACGCGTCGCGTTCGGCCACGGCCCTGAGCAGGTCGTAGGCAACCCGTCGCGGGTCGGAGGACGGCACCGGGCGGTACGCCGGCCGTCGCCCCGTCACCGAAACACCGTCGGGGGTGCCCGAAGACCCCGGAGCCATGCGGCCGCGGGCATGAAACGCTTGCCCGGCGGCTGTACCTCACCGAGCCGGACACCGTGCGTTGCCGTGCCGACGAGGATCTCGTCGCGCTCGATCCGCATCTCCCCGGGGCCCAGATCGTCCACTGTGGACAGTGGGATGATCGGGCCGAGCCGGAGCCGCTCCTCGCCGACAGCCGTCCAGGCGCCTGGTGCCGGCGTGCAACCGCGGATCCGGCGATCCACCGCGGCGGCGGGTAGCACCCAGTCCACCCGGGCATCGGCGACGGTCAGCTTCGGCGCGTACGTCACCCCGTCAGCCGGCTGCGGCCGAGCGTTCAACCGGCCGGCCTCGATCCCGTCCAACGTCGCCAGCAGCAGTTCGGCGCCCGAGACTGCAAGCCGGGCGAGGAGGTCACCGGCGGTGTCCCGGGCGCCGATGGGTTCGGTGAGTACGCCGTACACAGGGCCGGTGTCCAGACCCGCCTCGAGCCGGAACGCCGTCGCACCGGTGATGTCGTCGCCGGCCATGACGGCGTGCTGCACCGGCGCGGCACCCCGCCAGGCCGGCAGCAGCGAGAAGTGCAAGTTGACCCACCCGTGCCGCGGCACGGCCAGCGCCTGCACCGGGATCAACCCGCCGTATGCCACGATCGGGCAGCAGTCGGGAGCGAGCCCGGCCAGTCGGGCGAGAAAGTCCGGGTCGCTGACCCGCGACGGCGCCAGGACCTCCAGGCCGTACTCGCCGGCAACCTCGGCGACCGGGGACGGGCGAAGCCGCCGCCCACGCCCGGTCGGCGCGTCGGGCCGGGTGAGCACCGCTAGCACCTCGTGCCGGACCGAGTCGAGGACGGCGCGCAGGCTCGGCACCGCCGCTTCCGGCGTACCGGCGAAGACGATCTTCAGCGCACCCTTCCCGACGTCGAGCAGACCGGCGCCACCCGAGATTTGCCGGCCATCGTCACAGGCTGCAGTCCAGCAGGCCGAGCGGGACCGCGTTGCCCATCGCCCGGTAGCCCGCGTCGCTCGGGTGCAGCCCGTCGCCGCTGTCGTAGACGGGCCGGAACGTGGTCGGGGCGGACGGGTCGCGCACGACGGCATCGAAGTCGACGACCCCGTCGAACTCGCCACTGTTCCGGATGAAGTCGTTCACCGCCTGCCGCTCCGCTTCCCGGGCGGGACTGCCGCCTTCGTTCGGCGTCAGGGTTCCGCCGAGGATGCAGGTGTCGTCAGCGTGGGCTCGGGCGATCAGTTCGCGGTAACCCTCGATCAGGTCTGCGGCCGTGGCGCCGGTGTTGATGTCGTTGATGCCCTCGAGCAGGATCACCGTCTCCACCCCCGGCTGGTCGAGCACGTCCCGGCCGAATCGCCGCAAGGCGCTCTGTCCGACGCCACCGGACAGCACCCGGTTGGCCGAGATGCCCTCGTTCGCGACGCCTTTCTCCGCATTCGGTGGCGCGGCGATCAGCCGTTGCGCCAAATAGTCCGTCCACCGCCGGTTCGTGCCCGGCGTCGAGCCCACACCGTCGGTGATCGAGTCACCGAGCGCGGCGACCGTGCTCTGCGCGGCTCGCTGGGTGACCACCAACGATTCGAGGAAGATCCAGCGGGAGAGCCCCCGGGTGTAGGCCGAGCCACTGTCCTCGCTGGCGTGATCCCCCGGTTCGGACAAGTAGTTGGCGGTCAGCGCGAGGTTGTGACCGGTGGCCCGGCGTACCTCCGCGTCCACGTAGACACTCACCGCCAGCGTCTGCCGGGCGGCCACGTTGCCCGGCAGCGGGTCGCTCAGAACCTCCTCGCCGACCGGCACCGTGATCGAGGGATCGCCGCCGAAGAAGACCTGCCGGCTGGAGCCCGGCACGAGGGTCGCGCCCGACTGCACCACGCCCACGCTGATTGTGCGGAACGTGACCGGGGCGGACCCGAACGCGTTGGACAGCGAGACTTGCAGGCCGCGCCCGGCGACCGACGTCGTGACGACGTTGCGCACGGTCTGCTGCGTCACCTTCGTGAACGTGACGTCCGCGCTGGCCGCCCACGTGATCAGTGGTTGGACCGCCGGTGCCGATGGCGTCCCCGGTGCCGCCGAGGCCGGCGCGCCCAAGCCGCCGACCAGCAGCCCGGCGAACAGTGCCGCCAACAGCCTGATCTGACCCCGAGCCGATCTCAGCAGCACAGCGTCACTCCTCGTACATCACCGGCCGGGCAGTGTGACCGGCCCCGTAGGCAGGCTAACCGGAGCCGCCGACAGTCCTCGCCCACCCGTTAGCGGTACGACCGCTGCCGCCCTCAGATCAGCTCGTGCGGGTCCAGTTGCACGCGCGCCGGATCACCGACCTTGCGGGCGCTGCGCACTCCCTGGGCCTCGTGCAGCGAACGCGCCAGCGCCGCACCGTCGGCCCGCGGCACCCGGACCAGCATCCGCTCCAGCGAGTCGTCGACCGGCACCGGGCCGAGCAGCTGAGCCGACGGCGGCAACCTCGCCGCGGCGATCACGTCCGCGACAGCGGCCGGTACGCCGGTGATCGCAGCGAACCGTGACACCGGAGGGAACCCGAGCTGCGCCCGCTCGGACAGTTCCCGCTCGGCGAGCCAGGCCGGCGCCCAGCGCACAAGTGCCTGGACCGCGGGCACGCCGCCGTCGGCCCCGACCAGCACCGGGCCGCCGGCACAAACCAGGGTGGCAGCGTTCATCCACCTACGCAGGGCCTCCTCCGCCGCCCGCAGGTCGGCCCGCGTCAGCAGCGCCCATCCGTCCAGCAGCAGCGCCGCGCCGTAGCCACCCTCGGCCACGGGTTCTGCCCCGGGCGTCGCCACCACGATCGCCGGCCCGGGGCCGACCGTGTCGAGGACGGCGTCACGCCCCGACGTGCGGACGACCGCCCCCGGGA
>JACCXW010000096.1 GCA_013696785.1 Geodermatophilaceae bacterium
TGACGAACTCCTCGCCGAACCCCGCGGCCAATGTGGTGGTACGGAGCAGCCTGCCCCTGGGCGCCGGCTTTAGCCTGGTCGCAATCGGCTTGCCGGGTTCCTGCTACCGGCTCGGCCTGGACATCAGCTGTGTCCTGGGCACGCTGCCACCCGGTGCGTCCGGGACGATCACGATCGGAGCTCAGGCATTGCAGAGCGGCCCGCTGCCGCGAACGGTGACGGTCACGACCTCCACGCCTGAATCGCGGGTGCTCGACAACTCCGGGTCCCTGCCGGCGACCGTCCGAGCCGAGGCGACCGTCCTCACCCCGTACAGCACCGGCGACATCGCCGTCCGGATCCCCGCACCGGGCGCCGAGACGACGTACGTCCCGCTGGACATCCCGGCCACCGAAGGGATTCCGTTGGACATCGATGTCGTTCTCCGGGCACAGCATCCCGACATCCAGGAACTCGACATCGCCCTGATCAGTCCCAGTGGGCAATTGCGTCCGTTGTCGACCAACAACGGTGTCAGCGGTCAGAAGAACTACGGAGCCGGACCGAACACCTGCTCCGGCGAACCGGTGATCTTCGACGACTCCGCCGCCACCTCGATCCTCGACGGCCCGGCCAGGTTGGTCGGCCGGTTCCGTCCCGAGGGGACACTGGCCGACCTGGCAGGGGAGTTGTACGACGGAAGATGGCAGCTGCGCATCATCGACCCGACCAGCTCTCTGACCGGGACGGTCGGCTGCTTCGAGCTCCGCATCCGGCATACGGTTTAGATCGTTCGCCGCCCTACCAACCGGCACCGAAGCAGACGAACGGAACCGGGACATCGTCGTCCTGTGCAGCCATCGCCCGGGCCAGCGCAACTGCTGGCAGCAGGCCCGCGGCGAGCCCGCGGTGGACGTCGGCGAGCACTCCGCAGGCGGCACCGTCGTTGACGTCGGCGACGGCGGAGATGACCGAGGAAGCGCCGACGTGCAGCCAGGCGGCGGTCATCCCCAAGGTCTCATCACCCCAGCGCACCGTCGACATGCCGAGTTCGCAGGCGGACAGTACGACGTGCCGGGGCAGGCGGGGCAAGGCGGCGATGTCGTGACCGAACCACAGGCCGTCGGCCAGTTGGACGCTGGAGAACAGCGGGTTCTCCTCGTCGTGCTTGCCGTGCGCTGCGATGTGCAGCAGGTCCACCCGCGCTGCCAGCGCGGCGACCACACCGGTTCGGGCCGCTTCACCGGTCAACATCGAGGCGGCCGGCCAGGCGGCTGCCGCGCGCGTGACCTCCTCCGTCGCCCGCGGGACGTGCGGGCCCGCGACGAGACCCACCCGGGCGACCGGCAGCTGCGACCGAACGGTGAACCAGGACGAGATCGAGCGGGCGACGCTGACAGGCCGGCCCGCCAGACCGGGCAGCAGAGTCCACGGGAGCGCGGCCAGCGCTCCGGCCGGAACGAGTAGCAGAGGCCCTCCGCCGCTCCGATCAGCGATCGGCTCCCACAGCGCGCCGGCGAGATCCGCCAGCGAGGCGCGCAGCGAGGCGCGGAACACCGGCAGGAGCTGGGGTGGCGCCAGATCCGAGGCAGCAGCGTCCAGATCGGCGAGCGTCCTGTGCATCAGGGCGGCGACGGCCGTCGCGTGGCTGCCCAGCGGGCGGAGCTCCACTGTGGAGGACGTGACCAGCAGTGCATAGAGAGCGTCCTGGGACGACAGGTGCGCGACCATGCACCCGTCAACCGAGGACAGCGCTGCCTGCAGGCGTGCCAAGGGCACCTCGTCGGAGACCATGCGCGGGCCCTCGTTGTGCCAGGACCGCTGGCGGATCTGCTCCTCGAGTTGTCGGCCGCGGCTGCTGGGGTTCTCGCCGTCGTGCTGCCCGGCTCGCAGCTGTCGCAATTCCTCGAGCAGCCGGCGCGCCTCGGGGTCACGTGGTGGACTGACCGCGGGCAGTCGTGAGACCAGCGCGCGAGCGCGTTGCACCCAGGTGTAGACCAACTCGGGTCGTCCTGAGGCCACGGCGAGGTCGAGGGCCCGACGGGCGAGCTGCCGACCATGGCTGGACAGTCCGGACTGCAGGTCCAGGCCGCCGAAGGAGGCCTGCCAGCGTTGCAGCTCGTCCAATCCGCGCGCCGCCGCGCTGAACGTCCCGCGCCGGTCGCCAGCGGCATCCGCGACCTCGGCACGGACGCCGTAGCTCAGCAGCCGCGTCGTGATCGGTGCGTTCGCCGGCACCGGGTGCCGCCGTATCAGCGCCCGCGCCTCGTCGTACCGGCCGGCGCCGATCAGGGCGCGGGCCGCCACCAGCCAGGCCTTACGGGAGTCATCGGTGAGCCCGCGCCCACGCAACTGCTCGGCCAGCTGCAGTGACTCCAGGTGGCAGGCGATCAGTGACTTACCGGCGGCGGCCCGGGACGCGAGGCGCACGAGGTTTGCCTGCAACGCCCAGGACTCGCTGCCCCGGCGGATGAATCGCTGCTGCGCCTGCCGGGCCAGCCGCTCCGACTTGGGGTTGTCCTGTTGTGCCAGCGCGAGCTGGGCCCGGGCCAACTCCGTCTCGGCCTGGTCCTGCCTGAGGTGGCGGGATCCGAACGCGGCTGCCGCCGCAGCCAGGTCGTGATCCGCTTCCGTCCACAGCCCCGCGGCCACCAACACCCTGGCGCGGTCGCCGTGGCTCACAGCGGAGTGCACTGGTGACATCGCTTCGAACGCGGGGCGGACCTCGTCGATCCTGCGCAGCGCCTGGGGCAGATCCCCGGCGAGCAGATCCACATATCCGAGGTTGTGCATTGCCTTGGCCCGCAGGACGTCGAGCTGCGCGCGCTCTGCCATGTCGACGGCCAGTTCGAAATCCGCGCGTGCCCTGGTGAGATCGCCACGCTGCATGTGCACATCGCCACGGTTGATCGCCGCGCGGGCGATCGCCGGTGCATCGTCGGTGTGGAGCAGCGCCAGCGCCTCGTCGAAGCACCGCAGCGCCTCGCTCTCCCGGCCTGCCCGCATCAGCAGCAGGCCGCGCTGCGACGCGATCAGACCCATCACCCCCGCGGCGACGCCGGGGCGGGCAGCCTCCTGAAGCAGCTGCAGTCCCTCGTCCACGTGACCTCGCTCGGCTGCCTGATAGCCCATGGTCAGCAGAATCCGGGCCTTCAGGTCGGGACGATCGCAGCGCTCTAGCGCAAGCCCCAGGGCACGGCGCGCCTCGCGGGGTCGGCCGTGCTCGGTGGCGACAAGTGCGCGCTGATGAAGCTGCGCTGCGGTAAGCACCGCACCATCATGGTGCTTTTCGCCCAAAACGTACGATGCCTTTGGCCGTCACGGTGCGAGGCCGGTGATCTCCGTGACCGCACGCCAGGCGCGTGCCCGCGCATCGGCAGGGGTGATCACCTCGAGCGCCTCGGGCTGGTCCAGTCCCTCGTGAATCAGCCGCTGTGCGATCCGGCCGGCCACGATGGGCGCCGCGAACGACGTTCCGCTCCAGACCGCGAAACCTGCGGTGTAGTTGTCCGGATCCAGCGACTCCCGAATCGAAGGTGCGTTGGGCCGCACACCGGCAGGTTGTGTCACCGTGGCCGGCTGCGCGCCGCCGTCGAAGGGGGGCATCGTGCTCACGAGGGACACGCCCTGCTCCCAGCACGTGACCCACGCTCCCGCGTTGCTGAACAACGCCGCACTGTCGTTCGGGTTCTCCGCGCCCACGCTGATCACGGAGACACTGTCGGCGGAGGGGGCTTTCACCACTCCGCCGGCGTAGGGCGTGAAGGCAGCCGGGAACATCCGACGGGCGGTGGCGTCGTTCCCGGCCGATGTCACCACGACCGTGCCGTAGTCCCCCATCTGCTGCAGAGTCGCCAGCAACGGCGAATCGAACAAGGCGTCGTCGGGATTCTCGTGGTAATAGCCCATCGACAGGTTCAGGACATCGATGATGTTGCCGTCCGCGAGACCGTCCCCATGTCGCTTGATCAGCGCGGCCAGGTCAGTCAGAGCCCGGATGAGTTGAGACTCGAGGATGACACCGTCTGAGTGCACCACCCTGATTGCGATGATGTCGGCGTCCGGGCACAGCTGGTGGACCAAACCAGCGATGAATGTTCCGTGCCCGGCGATCGGATCGATGGCGCCGTCGAGCGGGCCGGTGAGGTTCCCAAAGCGTTCCGGATCAGTGCTTGGGTCGGTTTCGCCGATGTCCGTGCTGTCGATCTGCATGCCGACGGTGACGATGTCGTCGAGCCACGGATGCTCGCCGCAACCGGTGTCGAGAATCGCCACCACCGGCCGGCGACCCGTGAACTCCTGCTGGCGCACCGGTCCGGCTCCGCGCCACACAACCGGCTGCCGTCCCCCGCCACCTTGCATTCCGTAACCGGCCAGGGCCTGCCCCTCGTTCACCGAGTTCGAGGAGTGGAAGGGATTGCTCGAATGGAACGGGTTCGACGAATGGAACGGCGCACCGATGAAACCTGGGTTGGCGAACATCACATGGTCCAGGCTCAAGCCGGTGGGCTTGTTCTCCCTGCGGGCTCGGACGGTCTGCAGCAGCTTCCATGCATCCGGCGGCTCGGAAGCCTCGGCGACCGCGCGGATCTCGATCACTTGCACCGTCTGCTCGGAATCGTCAGGGCGGAGCGGCCTGGATTCGGTAGTCCAACCGAACCCCTTGGCAACCTCGTCGATGAGCCGGTCGACGTCGTTGAAGTCGCCCGGTAGGGCGGCGGTGTTGAGAAGCAACCGGGAGCCGACGTACACCGTCGCGTGCGGTTTGACGTCTCCGATCCGCATGGCGGTCGATGGATCCAGGACGCGGGCGTCGTACTCGGCCAGCACCTGCGCCGACGGCATCCGCGGGTCGAACTCGTACGGAACGACCTGCCGAGAGCGCACGATCATCTTTCCTCCACGGATGGTGTCGATTCCGGTACGACGGTCAGATCTCGACGGTCGGTGTGATGCACAGCGGTGCCTGGTCGTCGTCGGCGGCGGTCAGCACCAGCCGGGTCATGCCGGCGGGGATGTCCTCGGCCACGAACCGTCCTCGTTCGTCGACCAGCGGCTCGCAGGTGCCTTCTTCGTGGTGGATCGTGACCCGAAGCGGGGCCGTCCACGCCAGCCAACCGTCCAGCCGCCGCCGGCTGCCGCTCAGCTCGCTGACGCGGAGCATCACCGTGACCGACGGCCCGCTGAAGGTGATCGTGTTCACCGTGGCAGTGGTGTTGCGCACGCTGAGATCCCGTTCGGCGTTCTCCACCAGCCGCAGCAACTCGAAGTCCACGTCGAGTTCTTCGAGATCGAGGGCGAACAGCACGCGATCGGGCAGGTCGCCGGGCATCGGGTCGACCCGCTCCCACATCCGCTTCAGGTCGGTCATGAGCTGGGCGTCGCCCGGCTCCGGCATCGCAGAATTCACAGCCGACTCCCGTCGTCGGAGGCCATCAGGGTGCGCAGCTTGGACAGGCAGCGGCTGCGGGTCGGGCCGATGCTCCCGATCGGCATGTCGAGCTGGGTAGCGAGCGTCGCGTAGTCGGGACGTTCCTGGAATGCCACTACGCGAAGCAGGTGCTGGCACCGCTCGTCGAGCTTGCCTACGTTCTGCCAGAGGCTGCGTTGAGCTACGGTTTCGAGCACCTCCGATTCGGTACTGCGCGCCGGTGGCAACGACATCTCGATCACGGTGTCCTCTGTCGGGTTGGCCCGGCTGCGCTGCTGGGCCGTCCGCCAGGCCTCCCTGCGGGCGGTCACCGTCAGCCAGCGCAGCACAGCACGGTCGTCTCGGACCTGCTCGGACTTGCGGATCAGAGTCATCCACGTGGTCTGCACGACGTCCTCGGCACTGGCCTGGTCCAGCCCGTAGGACCGGACAACCTGCCAGAGGATCGGACTCACCCGCCGTACGAACTCCTCCAGGACCGCCCGGTCGCCGTCCCTCCAGGCCCGGAAATACCGGGTAGCCGCATCCCATGGGGTGTCTTCTGCTGCCGTCGTCTGCTCCCGCTGGGTGTCAGCGGCACCGTCGGCGTCGGGTTCCGGCGGCTCATCGAACTGTTGCGCGATCCCAACCTCCACGTCGCCTCCGTCGGTCGTCGTCCGCACCGGCGCGCTGGTCCTCATGCCTGTGAGGAGACCGGCCGACCGCTGGTGATACGTCCCCGTGAAGAAATCGGAAGAGATTCTGGGGTTTCTCCGGCTGGGGTGTATCACACGGACTCCCCCGCCGTTAAATGCACGTGGGACGCCGGGCAGATGGTCGCGTCGGCCGTACAGTACGGCGGTCGGCGTCGGCGCCGCCGGCGGGATTCAACAGGAGGTGTGCGTCTTGTCAGAGACCGCACACGAAAAGACCCAGACCGTCCGTGCCCAGCGCGGCCAGAGCCTGCGAGCGGACTGCGCCAACTGCTTCGGTCTGTGTTGTGTCGCCCTCTCCTTTTCGGCCTCCGCAGACTTCGCCATCGACAAGGGCGCCGGTGAACCCTGCCCCAATCTGCAATCGGAGTTCGGCTGCGGCATCTACCCCCGACTGCGCCAGAAAGGCTTCGGCGGGTGCGCCGCATTCGACTGTTTCGGTGCCGGTCAACAGGTCGCCCAGGTCACGTTCGCGGGACAGAGCTGGCGGCAGGCGCCGCACACCGCACCACAGATGTTCGCCGTGTTCACCGTCATGCGCCAGCTGCACGAGATGCTCTGGTATCTGAACGAGGCGCTCGGATTGATCCCGGCGGGGGCTCTGCACGCCGAGCTCGGTGCCGCTGTGGAGAACACCGAGCGACTTACCCGGGAGGCCCCGGATGCACTGACGGCGCTGGACGTGGCGACACACAGAGACGGCGTCAACGCCCTCCTGAGCCGCACGAGTGGGCTCCTCCGCGCCGAAGCCGGCGGTCCGAAGACTGGGAAGAGCGCGCCGCGGAAGGCCCCGTCTCCGGGAGCCGATCTCATCGGGGCGAAGTTGCGCGACGCGGACCTGAGCGGCTCGAATCTGCGCGGCGCGTACCTCATCACCGCTGACCTCACCGGGGCCGACCTCCGGGCCGCCGACCTCACCGGGGCCGACCTCAGAGCCGCCGACCTCAGCGGGGCCGATCTGTCGGGGAGCTTCTTCCTCACCCAGTCACAAGTCGACTCGGCCGTCGGCGACAGCGCGACGCGGCTGCCGCCCACGCTCTCGCGCCCGACGCACTGGTCGCGCTGAGTGTCGATCCTGATCCTTGGTACGCCGCAGATCCGATCCGCACGGCGGCCCGGCCAAGAATGTCGGCCGCGACATGTATCTGCCACCCTCGTGCGGCACTCCGTACTGCATGCCACTGGGTACACCCGACGCACGCGCGTTCCGCAAGACCGTCAACCGGTTCCCGACGGGCGTCACGGTGATCACCACGACCTACGCCGGGCGTCTGCGCGGACTGACCGCCACCGCCTTCGCCGGCATCTCGGCGGAGCCGCCGCTGGTCCTCGTCTGCTTCGATACCGCCGGCCTGACACTCGAGACGGCTGACCGGTTCGCGGTCTCGGTCCTGGCGCAGCACCAGTACGACGTCGCCCTTCGATTCGCCGAGCGCCGACGGCGGTGGTCCGCGGCCTTCGACGGCGTACCCACCTGGCCGGCTCGGGTCACTGGGGCACCGGTGCTCTCGGGGGCGATCGCATGGTTCGACTGCGCGGTGCTGACCGTGCTGGACACCGCGGGCCAGAGCATGGTCGTCGGCCGGGTGCACGACCTCGGTCACGTCGACGGCGAACCCCTCCTGCAGGTGGACGGCGGGTACCGCGGGTTGGACCACCCGGTGCCTCCGCCGCTGCACCCGAATGCCACGGGTAACACCCTGCTGTCCATTGCCGGCCTCTAGGACGGGTACCCGTGGATGTTCCCGGGATCGTCGCCGGCCCTGGGCCGGTCATCTCCGGTCAACGCCAAGCCAGCTCAGGCCGCGCCGTCGTCGCCAACTCTGAACGCCACTTCGGCGGCCTCGCTGGCCGCAGATCTTGACTCGTCCGGCACATATCGAGACAGCCGCACCGGCTCCATGGTCGTCACCGTGACCTCCGAGGCGCAGGCGCAGCGCGTCCGCGACGCCGGCGGAACCGCCAAGATCGTGCAGTTCAGCGGCTCGCAGCTGCAGGCCGCCTTCGACGTCCTCAACCGGGACGCCCTCATCCCCGGAACGGCATGGTCGATCGACCCGACCACCAACCAGGTGGTCGTCACCACCGATGAGACGGTGACCGGAGGCAAGCTGGCCGCGCTCACCGCCGTCACGAACCGGCTCGGTGAGAAGGTCCGGATCGAGACCACGCCCGGCGAATTCTCGACGCGGCTCGCCGGTGGCGACGCGATCTACGGCGGTGGCGCCCGCTGCTCGGCCGGCTTCAACGTCACCGACGGCGCGTACTCCTACCTGCTGACCGCCGGACACTGCGGCAACATCGTCGACACCTGGTACGCCGACGGCGGCCAGTCGACCTTGGTCGGCTATGTCGAGGGCAGCAGCTTTCCCGGTGACGACTACGCGCTGGTCGGCTACTACAACGACATCCCGCGCCCCGGCGAGGTGAACCTGTACAACGGCTCGTCCCAGGACATCACCTCTGCGGGGAACGCCTACGTCGGTGAGCAGGTACGGCGCAGCGGAAGCACGACCGGCGTCTTCGGCGGTCAGGTGCAGGGGCTCAATGCCACCGTCAACTACCAGGAGGGCTCGGTATTCGGCCTGATCCAGACCAACGTCTGCGCCGAGGGCGGCGACAGCGGCGGCACGACGTTCTTCCAGCCCGTCACCGAGGCGCTGAGCGTCTACGGGATGAGCATCTACTGATCGAAGGCGTCAGCCGGCAGGCGCTCGGTACCTATTGTCACTAGCCGGTATCCCTGCCCGACTCGAAGCCCCCCGGCCGCCGCCGGGGGGCTTCGTCTCGCCAAAGATGGCGTCGTCCCACCGGAATTGGCGCTGAGTGACTGATGCCGCACGGGGCGTGTGGCATACATCACGAACTGATAACGTCGTGACAATTACGTGATCACGTGAGTGTCCCCACCGCTCCAGGAGGCTCCTGTGAAGCTTGACAACACGCCGCGCTACCGCGCTGCTCTCGCATTCGCCGCAGCCGCGCTGATGACTCTCGGCCTGCAAGCCGGACCCGCGCAGGCCGCTCCCGCGGGCCCGTCGCTCGATGCGACCACCGCTGAAGCGCTGGCCGTCGACCTCGGCTCGGCCGGCAGCTACCTCGACGCAGACACCGGCGCAATGGTCGTCACGGTCACCAGC
>JACCXW010000139.1 GCA_013696785.1 Geodermatophilaceae bacterium
GTCGTACGTCGCCGCGGCTGGGCCGCCAGTGTCGGCCAGCGCGAGCCCGGCGTTGCGTCGGTGTCCGCACCGGTGCTCAGCCGTGACGGCGTTGTCGCCGCCGTGTCGGTGTCAGGGCCGTCGGACCGGCTGGGGCGGCGGCTCGGCGAGCGGCTGTCCCCCGCCGTACTCCGGGCCGCGCAGCTGCTGTCTACCGGCTGACTACTCTGCCGCTGTGAACTCCCCCCTGCCTGTGATGCCGGCTCGGCCGGCCCACGATGCCCACGACGCCTTCGGCATGAACACCCACCTGGGTTACCAGAATCCGGAGAACACGAACAGGTTCACCGAGGAGACAGTCGATCTGCTGCTGGAACTCGGCGTCGGCAAGGTGCGGCAGAAGCTCTATTGCGACGAGAACAGGTCCCTGAACGCCGCCCGCTCGGGGCTGAGCCGCCTTATGGCCGCCGGAGTCAAGGTCTGCGCACCGACTCTGATCGACGACGACGCGACCAGCCTGGAGGTGGCACGTACCCGCATGGACCTGTTCCTCGACGAGCTCGAGCGCAACCCCGACACCTACGACCTCCGGCTGATCGAGGCCTTCCCCGGCCTGAACGAGCCGAACGGCGGCAAGAAGGCCACCGCCGCCTGGGCGCAGCAGACGCGCTGGGCGCAGCAGGCGATCTACGAGCAGACGCGGGCGCGGCACGCCTTCGACCACGTCGCCGTACAGGGACCTCCGCTGAACCGCCGCGGCGGACGGGGTGCTCAAGGCGTCGGGGGACGGAATCCGGGGGCAGGACAGCAACCGCAGGCGGCGGCAGGCCTGAGCCGAGAAGAGCGACGGGCGCAGCGGGTCGCCGGACGGCTCACCCCGGAGGAGCGGCAGGAGCGGCGTGCCGCAGGCCGCGGACGGCTGACTCGGGAGGAGCGCCAGGCGCAGCGCGCCGCCGGACGGCTCACCCCGGAGGAGCGACAGGCTCAGCGGGCCGAACGGCAGCAGAACCGCCGAGGCGGGCCGGCTCCCGGTCAAGCCGGACCGGTCCGCGGCTTCGAAGCCGTGCTGTCCTCCGACGCCGCGGAGGTCGGCGACATCTCGCACTGGGTCGACCGCGCTGACATGCACATCTATCCCGGGGATCAGGACACGTTCAACGGCGGACCGCCGCAAGCCTTTGTCGAGGCGGTGCGGGGCATGTACCTCGCGGGGCGCCCGGTCAGTGTCACCGAGAGCGGCTGGTCCAACTGCAGCCCGGACGACCCGGACGGGCAGGCGTACACCGGTGGCGGGAAGTCCTGCCCCGAATCGGTGACCGCGAAGTATGCCCCCAAGGCCCCGCTCAACGCACTACTGCTTGGACACCAGGCAATCTACGCCTACGTGATGTTGGAGAACCAGCCGCCGTACGCCGACGCCGGGCACAATCTGCGCTCGTCGAAGTTCGGGTACATCCGCACCCCGGGACTGGAGCCGTCGACCTGGGAACGCAAGGCTCAGTTCCACGCGATGCGCCGGTTCCTGGCCTTGTTCGCCGACCCGGGTCCGGCGTTCCAGCCGGCGGGGCTGCCCCTCGGAATCGCGGCCGACTGTCCGGATCTGCAGTCGATGCTGTTCCAGCGGCGCACTGGCCAGCATCTGCTCGCGCTCTGGCGCACCGTCGACCTGTACGCGTGCGACCCGAAGACGAACGCGGGATCGTATCTACAGATCCCGCCGGCGAAGGTGACTGTCACTGTGGACGGCGACCGGCCGCTGGAGCTGTTCCAGCCGTCCTTCAAGGATGGATCGGTCGGCACCTGGAAGACAGCATCGCTCACCCTCGACGTCGGAGACGAGCTGCTCGTCCTGGCGATCGGCTAGGCGGCAGCGGATTCGGATCCGGGGGGACGACTCGGCATGAGTGCGGAGACGGCGCGCGGCGGGCGGGATCTCGTGCCGTTCCGAGAGGCCGCGCGCGCGTGGTTTCTGATCTCCCTGCAGACCTTCGGTGGGCCGGCCGGCCAGATCGCGGTGATGCAGCGGACGCTGGTGGACGAGAAGCGATGGATCGGCCAACGCCGATTCCTGCACGCACTGAACTACTGCATGTTGCTGCCCGGACCGGAGGCACAGCAGTTGGCCGTCTACACCGGCTGGCTGCTCAACGGCACCCGGGGCGGCATCCTCGCCGGCGGCTTGTTCGTCTTGCCGGGCATGCTGGCTCTCCTGGCATTGTCGGCGGTCTACGTCGCATTCGGGTCGACGGCCGTCGTCACCGCGCTGTTCGCGGGTCTGGCCCCGGCGGTGCTCGCGATCGTGGCGCAGGCGGTCGTCCGCGTCGGCCGGCGGGCGCTGGGGCATCCGGCCCTCGTGGCCATTGCGGTGGCGTCGTTCCTCGCCATCTATGTACTGAGCCTGCCGTTCCCACTCGTCATCCTTGCAGCCGGGCTGCTCGGCTGGCTGTTGGGGCGGCTGCGGCCAGGCGCGCTCGATGCGGCGGACGCGCATGCGTCCCGGACCGACGGCCACCCGCCGTTGATCCCGGACGACGCGCTGCACACGGAACGACCGTCCGGCCGGCGGACCCTGAGAATCCTGCTGCTCGGGATACCGCTGTGGCTGCTGCCGGTCGCCGGATTCGCGGCGTTCACCGGGCGCGGCAGCGTCTTCACCGAACAGGGGCTCTTCTTCTCCGGTACGGCGCTGGTCACCTTCGGCGGCGCGTACGCCGTCCTCGCTTACGTGGCGCAGCGCGCCGTCGAGGACTACGGCTGGCTCGGACCCGGTGAGATGGTCCTTGGGCTCGCCCTCGCCGAGACCACACCGGGGCCGCTGATCATGGTCGTCCAGTTCGTGGCGTTCATCGGTGCCTACCGGGACCCGGGATCGCTGGAACCCTGGGTGGCCGCCGTCGTGGCGGCGTTGCTGACGACGTGGGTCACGTTCGTGCCGAGTTTCCTGTTCATCTTTTTGGGGGCGCCCTACGTCGAGCGGCTGCGCGGGAACAAGACGCTGTCCGCGGCTCTCACCGGGATCACCGCCGCGGTCGTGGGTGTCATTGCGAACCTGACGCTCTACTTCGCCGTTCACACGCTGTTCCGGGACGCCACTGATGTCGATTGGGGACCTGTACGTCTGCAGCTACCGGATCTGTCCACGGTCCAGCCAGTCCAGCTGTGCATCGCCGTCGTCGCCGCATTCTTGATCTTCCGGTTCGGCTGGCCGATCCTGCGCACGCTCGGGGTGTGCGCGCTGCTCGGACTTGCGGCGCTGCCACTCGTCTAGGTCTCGATCCCGTCAGCGGGGCTAAACCGGCAGACGGAGCGGGATCCACGAGCGGCCGTCGAAGGAGAGCCGTGATTGCTCGCCCGCGAAATCGTCGAACGTCGTGAGCAACACCGGTCCGTCGGGCACCGGCTGCCTGGGCCAGCTGTTGGCCGTTGTCGCGGGCAGAACAGTCCACGTCGTTCCGCCGCCGCCGCTCAGACGTACGCGGCCCTGGGCGTCGGTCGCGATCAGCTCACCGTCGAGCACCGCCGACGGGAACCCGTTGACCGAACCCGGCTCCCAACCGAGAGACGTCCACGTAGCCCCGGCATCGTCGGTGCGGTAACCGTGCACCACTAACACGGTCGCGTCCCGAACGCCCACCTGCACCAGTACGAACGCGTACGCACGCCCATGTCCGGCGGGCATGGCCTGGACGTCAAGCAACGTGTCGTCGGAGTCCACCGGCACGTCGAGAGCAACCTCCCGCCAGTACCGCCCGCCGTCGACGCTCATCGAGATACGAGCCGTCGTGATCGTCGCCGTACTCGCGACCAGCTGACCGTCCGACGCCATCGACACCGCCCGAAGGAAGTCTCCGGCTCCCGACGGCGGTTGCTGGGGCAGCGGGTGCGACGTCTGGGTCCTGACATCGATCCAGGCGGCGCTAGGAGGACATGCTGTGGCGTAGCACAACTGGGGGAACTCCTGGATCACCGTCGCCCCAGGCGGCGCGGGTGCCGGCGCGCCTTGTGTGATCGGAAGCCGGACCCAGTTCCGGCCGCCGTCGATGGAGCGGGCGAGACTGGCGTAAGCCGCGCTGTCGACGAGCGCGACCTCCCGCTCGGAGACCACGAGAAGCGGAGCGAAGGAGTCGGCGTACGTCGGGAGGAGGCCACGGCTGTCCCACGTTCGGCCTCCGTCGTCGGTCGCGAGCAACCGGCGCGGGCACGAGCCGTCCGCGCGGACGTCCGAGCAGAGGTACTGGACGAGGAAACCGTGGCGGTCGTCGCTGAAGAGGAACTCCCCCACATGGTCGGGGAACTCCGGTCTCGGCTCGGGCCTGGCGAGCGAAGCCTCGGGTGCCGTCGTCGCCACGATCGGGCTTGCGGCGGGCGCCGGTGACGGACCGCGCAGGGTCCAGCCGATCAGCGCTGTCACCGCGACTGCGGCGATCGTGGCCCACCATCCCAACCGGCTGG
>JACCXW010000213.1 GCA_013696785.1 Geodermatophilaceae bacterium
GGCGATGCCCGCCAACAGATCACCGCCGCCCATGCGCTGACCGCCCTTCCGGGAGTCGCTGAGGCGCTGGCCGGAGGTTCGATCTCGTGGCGGCACGCGACCGTGATCTGCGACGCCGTCGAGCGCATAGGTGCCGATGTGGTCACCGATGCCGAGCCGATCCTGCTCGACGCCGCTGCCGCCCTCGACCCGGGCCGGCTGAACCGGGTGATGGCGCATCTGCGGCACATCGTCGACCCGGCCGGCGCCGATGCCGACGCAGCCGCGGAGTTCGAGCGGCGTGGGCTCTACGCGTCACCCCTGCTGGACGGGATGGTCGCAGTCAACGGCCTGCTCGACCCGGACACCGGCGCCGCGCTGCTCACCGCGGTCAATTCGGGACCGCCACCCACCGGCGATGACCGCCGAAGCCCGGCACAGCGCCGCGCGGACCGCCTCGGCGAGATCCTGCGCGCTGACCTCAGTTCTGTCGACCCGTCGACTGCAGGCGGCCACCGCCCGCACCTGACCATGACCGTCGATGGCGCCACCCTGCGCGGGGAGCGCGGCGCGACCGCCGCACACCTGGACTGGATCGGCCCCATCGACGCGGCCACGGCCCGACTGATCGGCTGCGACTGCGAGCTGACCGCGGTGGTCGTCGACGAGCACGGGATCCCGCTGAACGTCGGGTGGCGGTACCGGACAGCCACGCCGGGCCAGCGCATCGAACTGGCGGGCCGTGACCGGCACTGCCAAGCGCCCGGCTGCGACCGGCCGCCGGCCTGGTGCGATGCCCACCACGTCCTCGGCTGGTATCACGGCGGCCGCACCGACCTGAGCAACCTCGTACTGCTCTGCCGGCGCCACCACCGCGCCGTACACCAAGGCGTCTGGTCGATCGTGGACGCCGGCAACGGCCGGTTCGCCTTTAAGCTCAACCGCGGCACAGCGGGGAGCAATCCTGCTCCGCCGGCTGAGCGAAGACGCGACGCGGCGTGACCCGCCGCATGCATCTGGACCGATCTCCCGGACCCCGCCTCCGGCCACGCCGCCTCTGCGGACGGACCCGCCGGAAGTCATTTTGGCGGCGCCGTCGTCACGCGCCCAGAAGCAGGACCGCGTACGCCGCCAGCCAGTGCTCGACCATGTAGTCGCTGCCGGAAACGGCCGGCAACGATGCCTCGGCATGGCGCCGGCCCGCGTCCGCCAGGAACGCCCGCCGCGAATCGGAGGCCGTCAGTACGCCGGCCAGCTGTCCGAACGCGAAGGCGCGGTAGAGGTTCAGCCCGTGCAGATGGGCGGTCTGCCCGTCGGTCGGGTCGGACACCACGGCCGGGGTGAGCAGCGACTCGGGTAGCTCAGGCAGGAAACGATCGAACCAGGTCGCGAACTCAGCAGGCGAGAGCACGGCGCTCATCAGTTCGGCCTCGGTCAGGGCGGGCGACAGGAAATCGGCACCGCCCGGCTCCCAGCCGGCGGGGTAGCCGGCGTCGTCGAGGAACCATCGGAGCGCGCAAACCGTGATCGCGTCGAGCAGGCGGGCATCGCCCGAGGCGGCCAGCAGGTTCGCAAACGGCAAAGCCCGGACAAGTCCGAACGCGCTATTCGCGTGCGCGCCGTCCCGGCTGGGGTACGTCGCCCGCGGCAGCCACTGCAGATACAGCCCGCTGATGTGCTCCGCCAGCGGTCGGAGCGCCGCGGACCAGCGCTGGGCGCTCGGGTCGTCCCACGACACAAGTTCGGCGGCGAGCATGAGGGTCCAGCACCAGCCGTAGGGCCGCTCGAATCCCGGCCGCGTCTGGAAGTACGCCGCCTCGATCTGCAGATTCTCGACGGTGAGGTGTCGGTCCAGCACTCTTTGCACATCGTCGCCGGGGACGCCGGAGGGGACGAGCCGCAGCAGCCGGATCAGCGCCCAGTGCATCTCGACGGCGGAGTGCCAGTCGTAGCAGCCGTAGAACGCTGGATGCACCTCGCGTGGCCTCGGCCGGTCATCCGGTCCGTTCATCGCGTGCCGCAGCTGGTTCGGGTACTCCTGCTGGATCGCTCCGAGAATCGCCCGCGCGTAGCCGGCCGCGAGAGCCGTGAGGTCCGGGAGATCCGCGAGGCCGGTCAGACCGCCCCCGCGGTTTCCGGCTCGACCCCGTCGACCGACCGGCGTAGCGCCGCATGCAGCGACTCCGGAGTGAGCACGCCGAGGAATCGCGGCCCGTCAAGTACGGCGACCCAGCCGGCCTCCAGCTGCAGCATCGTCGAGAAGGCGACCTTGAGCGAGGCGTTGGCCGGGACCCAGGCCTCCATCCGGTTGCCTCGGCTGACGACGCTGCCAACGCCGTTGGTGGCGTCGCGAGAGATCCAGCCGTGCAGTTCCTCGTTGTCGCTCAGGACCACCGCCCACCGCGCACCCTCGCGCTCCAGTACCGCGCGTACGTCGGCCAGATCGTCGTTCACGTGCACGATCGGCGGGTGCTCGAGGTCGTCGGCGCCGATCGTCGTGACCGCCAGCCGCTTCAGCCCTCGGTCGGAGCCGACGAAGTCGGCGACGAAGTCGTTGGCCGGCGAGCCGAGCAGGTTTGCTGGGGTGTCGTACTGCTCGAGCTTGGCGCCTTCGCTGAGTACGGCGATCCGATCACCGAGCCGGACGGCCTCCTCGATGTCGTGCGTGACGAACACGATCGTCTTGCGCACCGCCTCTTGCAGCCGGAGGAACTCCGTCTGCAAACGTTCCCGCACGATCGGGTCCACGGCACTGAACGGCTCGTCCATCAGCAGCACGACGGGGTCAGCGGCCAGCGCCCGGGCCACCCCCACCCGCTGTCGCTGTCCGCCGGAGAGCTGATGCGGATACCGGTTGCCGAAGGTCTTCGGGGGCAGGCCCACCAGCTCCAGCAGCTCGTCGGTCCGCGCCGCCGTCTTGGACTTGTCCCAACCGAGCAACCTCGGGACGGTGGCGACGTTCGCGCGGATGTTCTGGTGCGGAAACAGGCCGACCTGCTGGATGACGTAGCCGATCCGCCGGCGCAGCTGGACCGGGTCGACCTTAGTGACGTCCTCGTCGCCGAGGAAGATGTGCCCGCTCGTCGGTTCGATCACCCGGTTGATCATCTTCATCGTCGTGGTCTTGCCGCAGCCCGAAGGGCCGACCAGGACGCACAATTCGCCCGCCTGGATGTCGAGGTCGAGCGCATCCACGGCCGTGCTGCCGTCCGGATAGCGCTTGGTCACCTGTTCCAGCCGGATCGGACTGGTGGCTGTAGCGTCCACGTGTGGCTCTCCTCGCGTCGGGTGCGACCCTACTTGCCGTCGATGCGCCGAACCCGTGGTTCAGCCCGAGCTACATCCAGGACAACGCCGACACCATCCTCGCCGCTCTGCGCCAGCACGTCATCCTGACCGTCTCAGCCGTAGTTATCGGCACGCTGATCGCATTGCCGCTGGCCCTGCTCGCGCGACGCTCGAAAACGATCTCGGCGGCGATCCTCAGCGGCAGCACGATCATCTACACGATCCCCTCGCTGGCCATGTTCGCGTTTCTCTTCCCCTACACGGGGTTGACCATCGAAACGGTCATCATTGGCTTGGTGCTGTACTCGCTGGTGATCCTGGTCCGAAACTTCCTCGCCGGGCTGCAGGCGGTGCCGGCCGACGTACGCGAGGCGGCCATCGGAATGGGCTACGGCCCGGCCCGGATGCTGGTGTTCGTCGAGATCCCGATGGCACTCCCGACGTTCTTCGCCGGGCTACGGATCGCGACCGTGTCGACGGTCGCGCTGGCCACGGTCGGTGTCATCGTCGGTTTCGGCGGTCTCGGCAACGTTCTGGTCGCCGGGTTCAACAACAACTTCTTCCGTGCACCGATCGCAACCGCCGCAGCACTCTGCGTCCTGCTGGCCTTGGCCTTCGACGTGCTGCTGGCGTTGTCCGCGCGGCTGTTGACTCCATGGTCGCGGGGACGCTCATGAGCGAGGTGTGCGGATGAGCGCGATCGGCGATGCCGTCCTGTATCTCAACGATCCGCTGAACTGGACTCGGACGAACGGGCTGCTGGACCGGCTGGTCGAGCACATCACGATCAGCGCCGTGGCTACCGGCGTTGCCGCCGCTATTGCGCTGCCCTTGGCGATCTGGTTCGGCCACACCGGCCGCGGCGGCGCCTTCACCATCGCGCTGTCGAATGTGTCGCGGGCCGTGCCGACCCTCGCCCTGCTCATCGTGTTCGCAGTGACACCGATCGGATTCGGTAACAGAGCTACAACGATTGCCCTGGCCCTGTTCGCGATTCCGCCGATCCTGACCAACGCCTACGTCGGTTTCCGCGAGGTCGACCGGGACATCGTGGAGTCCGCCGGGGCGATGGGGATGTCGCCGCTGCAGGTCATCGCGAGGGTCGAACTGCCGCTCGCCGTACCAGCGATCATGGTGGGGTTGCGGACAGCCGCCGTGCAGGTGGTTGCCACCGCAACACTGGCCGCACTGGTCGGCGGCGGGGGCTTGGGGGCGCCGATCGTCCTGGCCTTCGCGCAACAGAACGACGGCTTGGCGCTGGCTGCCGGATTCCTGGTGGCCGCCCTGGCGTTGCTGACCGAGGTGCTGCTGGTGCTAGCCGCTCGTCTGGTCACACCCGGACCGGCAGCTCGGCGGCTGCCGCGTCGGCTGCGGCTACGTACCGAGACGGTCTGAGCGTTTGCAGGTTCGGCAATGCTGGGGTTTGCTTGTTCCAGCGGGAGTCCTCCCGCCCGACACGCGTCGCGCCAAACCGGTGACGACGGGACACAGAAGGCGGGATCGCTGTGCGCATACGTCCCTATTCCCTTGCCGCCGGGTTGATCGCCCTTGCCCTCGTCGTCGCAGGCTGCGGTGAGGAAGGCTCCTCCGACGACAACGCCGGCAGTGGAAATACCGACAGCAGCAGTGGCAGCGGAGGCGGGGGAGCGGAGTGCGCGCCCATCGCCGGTGACGAACTCCTCGTCCTCGAGGACGACCAGGAACTGCAGACCGTGGACAACCTGATCCCCGCCGTGTCCGCGGCCGCGTCGACACCGGAACTGCTGGCGGCCCTGAATGCGGTGTCCGCGGCGATGGACACCGACACCCTGGTCGAACTCAACGGCCGGATCGCCAACGAGCGGCTTGCCGAGGCCGATGCCGCGGCGGACTTCTTCGACGAAGCCGGTCTCGCCGAAGGCCTCGAGCAGGGCAGCGGGGAAATCACGATCGGGTCCAGCACCTTCCCCGAGACGGTGTTGCTGGCGAACATTTACTCGCTGACGCTCGACGCGGCCGGCTTCGACACCTCGATCC
>JACCXW010000222.1 GCA_013696785.1 Geodermatophilaceae bacterium
ATATTGAGCTTGGTCTGAGGTCGGATTGCTAACGGATTGCTAACGAACGGTTCCGAACACGAGCGCGGCGACCGTCTCCGCTGCCTCACCGTGGCAGCGCCGGGGACACATGCGAGTACGTGTCCAACGTGATGCTGATCGAGGCGTGCCCGAGGCGTTCCTGTACGACCTTCGGGTGCACGCCGGCCGCTAGGGCCAGCGTGGCCCATCCGTGACGCAGATCGTGCAGGCGGATCTTCGGTAGCCCAAGCTGGCGCGCGCGTTCGGTGAATGACCGGGAGAACCGTTCCGGGTGCAGCGGGCTCCCGTCCACCTTGGCAATAACGAGATCGTGGTCCCGCCATCCCGCACCGATCATGAGCCGCTCGGCCGTTTGCGCCTTCCGATGCTCACGTAACCCGGCGATGGTCACCGAGTCGAGCGTGACGGACCTGCGACCCTTCGCTGTCTTCGGCGACCCGAAGTGCACCTCGTGGTTGACCGTCACGACGGTCTGCCGGATCGCGGCCCGGCCCGCTGTCAGGTCAAGGTCGGCCCACCGGAGGCCGAGCGCTTCACCCCGCCGCATCCCGGTTGTGGCGAGCAGTGCACAGCAGGGCATTCGTGCGTCACGACCCGCTGCTCACCGGCACCGGAGCGGTGGATCCGGGTTAAGCCGCATGAGCAGGCCGCAAGGTCGCGCTCGATGACCTGACTACCTCAGATCACGCCCTGGTGCTCCGACGGCGGCCGCGGATAGCGACGCTCGGCTTCCACCAGGTTCAGGTTCAGGTGATTGCGCATGTACTGGTTCGCGCTGTCCGGGAGCGGTACGTGCTCCCAGGGTGCATACCGGCCGATGCGCAGCGCCCGGTCGACCACGCGACGGGCCCGCTGGCTGTCCACGACCTCGGCGTGGATGCGCTCGGGGTTCCAGTGTCGATCGATCTCCGCGCGAAAGTTTCCGGCGGTCGTCGCGAGATGGGGCTCGGCGGCCAGATTCCGCAACTCGTCGGGATCGGCTCGCAGGTCGAACAGCTGCGGCCCGTCCGGCGCAGACCACACGTACTTGTACTGCTGGCGGCGGATCATGAAGATCGGAGCGACCGCCCCTTCGCCGAGGTACTCCCCCAGGACCGTTCGGTCGGGATCGCCATCACCGTGCAGCTGAGGCAGCAGGCTGGCGCCATCGATGACGTGTCCGAGGTCGTCTGTAGCGTCGCCGCCTCCCAGGTCGACCAGCGTCGGCAGTACGTCGTACAGGGAGACCGGGTCGGTCACCGTCAACCCTTGGCCGGCGCCGGGTGCGGAGATGATCAGCGGGATCCGGGTCGCGGGTTCGAGGAAGGACATCTTGTACCAGAGGCCTCGCTCGCCGAGGAAGTCTCCGTGATCGGCGGTGAACAGCACGACCGTGTTGTCTGCCATCCCGGTCGCGTCAAGCGTTTCGAGCAGCAGAGCGAGCCAGTCGTCGAGATAGGAGATGGCCGCGTAGTACGCGTGGCGGGCGTTGCGGACCATGGCGTCGGTGATCTCGACGGCGTCCATCGCCGACACGGCCCGTAGGCGGGTGCTGTGCGGATCGGCCTCGACTTCGGCCACCCCGAGCCGCGGCATATCGATGTCCGAGTGGAGGTAACGGTCCCAGTACCGCTGGCGCATCGCGTATGGATCGTGCGGGTGGGTGAAGGACACCGTTAGCAGCCACGGCTGTTCGCGGCTGGTGCGCGCCACGTCGCGGAGCTCACGCACGGCCTGAAAGCCGACCTCGTCATCGAAGTCCAGCTGATTCGTGGCCTCCGCGACACCGGCGTTGACCACGCTGTCCATGTTGTGGAACCACCAGTCGAACCGACCGTCGGGATCCGCCCAGTTGGGGGCCCAGCCGAAATCGGCCGGATAGATGTCGGTGGTGAGCCGCCGCTCGAAGCCGTGCAGCTGATCTGGGCCGATGAAATGCATCTTGCCGCACAGCGTCGTCCGGTAGCCGAGGGACCGCAGATGGTGCGCGAAAGTCGGCACCGACGCCCGGAACTCCGAGGCGTTGTCGTAGGCGCCGATCCGGCTGTTGCGCTGACCGCTCATCATGGCGAATCGGGCCGGCGCGCACAGCGGGCTGTTCGAGTAGGCCGAGGTGAACAGGACACCGTTGCCGGCGAGCCGATCGATGGCCGGCGCCTGCACGACCGAATGCCCGTAGCTGGGCAGGTAGGACGCTGCCAGCTGATCGGCCATGACCAGCAGGATGTTGGGTTGCCGGGACACGGTGCCGTTCACCCCCAACTTTTACCGCAGATCGACGGACTCTTTCTCTATACTCGCACCTGCCCGTAGCCGGGGCGGCCGAGCGGTTGTGGCAGCGGGAGGCGACGAGATGACCGTCTCCAGCTACCTCGAACGACGGTGGGACGTCGTACTCCAACTGACACTGGAACACCTGATCGCAGTCGGGCTGGCGGTCGGCATCGCGACGCTCCTGGGGATAGCCCTCGCGATCCTCGTCTATCGCAACGACCGCGCTGTCGCGGTGCTGCTCGTTGTCGTCAACACCCTGTTCACGGTGCCGGCACTTGCCTACTTCGGTGCGCTGATCGTGATCGTGGGCCTCGGCTGGACATCGGCGATCACCGTGCTGGCCATCTACGCTCTGCTGCCCATCGTGCGAAACACCATCACCGGCTTGCGCGAGGTTGATCCCGCGGTCGTCCGCGCTGCCACCGGCATGGGGATGTCCAAGACCCAACGCCTGCTGCGGGTGGAACTTCCGCTGGCATACCCGGTGATCCTGTCCGGGCTGCGTGTGGCCACCGTCCTGATCGTGGGCATCGCCGCGATCGGGTCCTACGTCGCCGGGCCCGGGCTCGGAGAGCTGATCTTCAGCGGGCTGAGTTCGCTCGGGTCGGTGCGGGCGGTGCCTGAGATCACCATCGGCACCGTCGCCATCGTGCTCGTCGCGCTCGTCCTCGACGCCATCCTCGCCTAGTTCGGGCGGCTGACCACACCCCGAGGACTGCGATGACACGCACCGAAGCCGACGCCTGCGGAGGCGAGCAGTGAGTACCCCCGGCGAGCCGATGATCCGCCTAGACAAGTTGACCAAGCAGTATCCGGGCCAGGAGGCGCCGGCGGTCGACGCGGTCGACCTCGCGGTGCCGACCGGTGAGATCGTGATCCTGGTCGGGCCGTCCGGCTGCGGCAAGACGACCACGCTGGAGATGATCAATCGGCTGATCGAGCCGTCGTCGGGGCGCATCTTCCTGGAGGGCGAGGACGTCACCCACGTCAACGCCGACCAGTTACGGCGCCGGATGGGCTACGTCATCCAGCAGATCGGCTTGTTCCCTCATCAGACCATCGCCCAGAACATCGCCGTCGTTCCGCGCATGCTCGGCTGGAAAGACGCGCGGATCAACGATCGAGTGGACGAACTTCTGCACCTGGTCGGTTTGGACCCGGGCCGGTACCGCAATCGCTACCCCAAGGAGATGTCCGGCGGTCAACGCCAGCGCGTCGGTGTCGCTCGGGCCATGGCCGCCGATCCTCCGGTCATGCTCATGGACGAACCGTTCGGCGCAACCGACCCGATCACCCGTGAGCGGTTGCAAAACGAGTTTCTGCGCATTCAGGAAGACATTCGCAAGACCATCGTGTTCGTCACGCACGACATCGACGAAGCGATCAAGATGGGCGACCGCATCGCGATCCTGGCGGAGGGTTCACAGATCGCCCAGTACGACACACCGGAGGCGATCCTCACCTCACCGGCCAGTGAGTTCGTCGAGCAGTTCCTTGGCTCGGGCATCCTGTTGAAGCGGCTGAATCTTAGTCGGGTCGAGGACGTCCATGTCGCCACCGGTGAGTGGCCGACGATCGGGCCGGACACCACGTACGATCAGGCTCGCCAACACCTCCAGCAGTCCGGTCGTACCCATCTGCTCCTCCTGGACGCTCAGCGCCGACCGGACCGGTGGATCGCAGCGATCGACCTCGACCGTGACCGCGATCTGTCCATGGCCGGTACCCGGGTGCAGGCCTGCGTCGACAGCCGCGCCACGCTGAACGACGCGCTGCAGGAGATGCTGCTCAACGCCAACGGTGTCGCTGTTGTCGTCGACCGCGACGGCGTCTACGCCGGCACGTTGGATCTGGAGACGATCATCGCCGCGATCCGCGAGATGCGCTCGGGCACTGCGGTACCGGGTGACACATGACGGTCCTCGCCGTCGGCAGCCAGGACAGCCGTGTCGTCGGTCGCGAGCGCCAGCTCCTGCGGCGCGCGCGCTACGTGGGCGTACCCGCTGCGGTCGCCGCTGCCTGCCTCGCCATGTACATCTACATACAAACCCAAGACCTCGACTCGATCGAGAGCCGCATCATCAACGCCCGCAACATCCGCACCGCGGCGTTCGAGCAGGTCGAGATCGCTTTGTGGGCGACCGCACTGACCCTTGTGGTGGCCGTGCCGCTGGGCATGGCGCTCACCCGCCCGTGGGCGCGGCGGATATCACCGATCATCATCGCCGCGGCCAACATCGGGCAGGGCGTGCCGGCCATCGGCCTGCTCTTCTTCATCTACATCGTGCTCATCCGCAACGGCTCCAGCGCGACGATCTTCGGCATGGCGATCTATGCAGTGCTGCCAGTGCTGCGCGGCACCATGGTCGGGCTGCAGCAGGTGGATCGCGGCGTGATCAAGGCCGCGCGCGGAATGGGGATGAGCAAGCGGAGCGTGCTGCTCCGCGTCGAGATGCCGTTGGCCGTCCCGATCCTGCTCACCGGCGTCCGCACCGCGCTGGTGCTGACCGTGGCGACCGCCGTGCTCGCCGCGTTCATCGGCGGCGGCACCTTCGGGCTGTTGATCGTCAGCGGCCAGGCGCAGGGGCGGCCGCTCGCCGTGGCTGTGGGCAGTCTCGGAGCTGCCTCCCTCGCCATCCTGGCGGACTGGGTCGGGGGAATCGCGGAGGATCTGCTGCGGCCGAAGGGCTTGTGACCAGGTCTCGCAGCAGACACAGTCAGCAAGAACTCGACCCCGAAGGGACCACCATGCAACGCACTCAGAACCGACTTCGGTGGATGGCACTGGCAGCCGTGTTCACGCTCGGGATCACCGCCTGCGGAGGTGACGAACCGGCGAGCCCGGGTTCCGGGTCATCGGGTGGTGGAAGTGGCGAGCTGATCAGCGACCAGTTTGACCTGTCCGGTGTCGAGATCCGGATCGGCGCGAAGGACTTCACCGAGCAGTTGATCCTCGGTCAGCTGGCCGCGCAGGCGCTGGAAGCCGCCGGTGCGTCGGTCGATCTCACCGAGAACCTGCCGAGCCCGGCGGGTGCGCGGGAGGCCCTGCTTGCCGGTGAGGTCGACGCCGCCTGGGAGTACACCGGAACGGCCTACATCAACTACCTCCAGCACGACACGCCGATCGACGACCCCACCGAGCAGTACGAGGCGGTGAGGGACGAGGACCTAGAGCAGAACAACATCTTCTGGACCGAACCAGCGCCGTTCGACGACACCTATGGCATCGCCACCCGCCGGGACTTCGGCGACGAGAACAGCCTGGAGACCCTCGCGGACCTTGCCACGTTCGTCGAGGATAACCCCGACGAGGCGACGCTGTGCCTCGACAGCACGTTCGGCTCACGCGATGACGGAATCGTCCGGTTCGAGGACGCCTACGGAGTCACCTGGCCCGATGACCAGCAGACGGTCCAGGAGTTCGCGATCATCTACCAGGCCACCGCCGACGGCGACCCCTGCAACTTCGGTGAGGTGTTCACCACCGACGGACGTATCCAGTCCCTGGACCTCGCACTGCTGGAAGACACCGAAAGCGCCTTCATCAGCTACCTGTCCGCGGTCCAGATCGACAACGACTTCAACGAAGCCAACCCCGACGTCGCAGCCGTCATCGAACTCATCTCCGCCCCCATCGACGAAGCCCTGATGACGGCCCTCAACGCCCAAGTCGACGTCGACGGCGAATTCCCCGAGGACGCTGCCGCCCAGTATCTGCAAGACCAAGGCTTCATCGAGTAGCCGCTCATATCACGACGTAGACCGCTCCGTCCTCGACGACCACTGGATAGGTCTTGGCGCGCATGCGGGGGTCGGCTAGGCAGCGGCCGGTCTCGATCTCGAACTCCCAGCCGTGCCAGGCGCAGCGCAGGATGCGACCTTCCATGCCGTAGACAAAGGCGGACTCGCGCGCCGGCAACGTCGTGCCGGTGACCGGCCCGAGGCATAGGGCGCCCCCCGCGTGGGGGCAACGGTTGCGCAGTGCGTACAGGCGGCCGTCGACGTTAAAGACACCGACGCTGCGGCCGTTCAGCTCGCGGATCACCCGCTCGCCGGGTGCGAGCTCGTCGGTGCGGCAGGCGTAGAACCCGGGCGGGTGCTCACCGGCTGGTGACGTCACGCCGGACCGGCATGCGGCTGGGGTGCAGCGGCTCCGGTTGCGGGCAGCGGCAGCCGGTACAGCTCGCGCGCGTTCTCGCGCAGGACCCGGTCCCGCCACGCGGGCGGGATGCGTACCCGCTCAGGATCGTCGAAGTCCCAGTGCGGGTAGTCGGTGGCGAACAACAGCGTCCGCTCGCCGTCGATCGCCTCCAGCGCACTCCACAAGTGGCGGATGTCCTTGGGCTGCTCCAGCGGCTGAGTGGTGAGCCGGATGTGCTCGCGGGCTACTTCGCTGGGGAGGCGGTCCAGCCACGGCGTCTCCTTGCGCAGCGCCTTGTAGTCCGCATCCAGACGCCACAGGATCGCCGCCAGCCAGGCCACCCCGCACTCGATGAGCACGAACCGCAGGCCGGGCAACGTCTCGAACACCCCGTGGGCAATGAGGCTGGCCACATGGCCCATCCCGGTCTCGCACAGAAGCGCGTGCGCCTCCCAGAAGTAGCTGGGCGGCCCGGTGCCGGTGGGGTTGGCGTTGACGCCGCCCTGACCACCGAGGTGTGCAGCGACCGGCAATCCCAGCTCGGCGGCCGCGACAAAGATCGGCCGGTAGAACGGATCTCCGTAGGGCCGCTGCGAGCCTGAGGAGACGATCACCTGCACCATGTCGGGGTGCTCGCCGATGCGCCGGATCTCCTCGGCAGCCCCCGTCGGATCCTGGGGAGCTACGACGATCGAGCCCTTAAGTCGCGGATCCTTGCCCAGCCATTCCTGCACCATCCAGTCGTTGGCGGCGCGGGCGAGAGCCGAGGCGAGGTGCGGATTGGCCAGCGTGGAGACCTCGATGCCCTCGTCGCCGCCGAGGATGGCGAACTCGACGTCGTATCGGTCTAGCAGTTGCGTGCACATGAGCTGGTAGTCCGAGCCCGGCGACCCGCCTCCCGGCGGGATCGCGTCGGTGCGCATGAAACCCTCCGGGTGTAGCCAGGGGCGGTGCGCGTGCGGAAACGAGTCGCGGCCACCGGGCAACTCGCCTCGCGCCAGAACATCACGCCAGTACGGCTGCAGATAGGGC
>JACCXW010000228.1 GCA_013696785.1 Geodermatophilaceae bacterium
GTCGTGGGGTTGCGCCGACGACGTCGTCTGCCTGCTCGACGCCTGACTCGGAACCTGACGACGTGGGGAGGATCTCGTGACTGGCACAGCAGCGGAGGACTCCGGCGTCGGTGCGGCGCTCGACGTCCTCGGTCGGCTCGATCCGGCGGCGTACGCCGAGGTGCTCGAACACCGGGCCGAGGCGGCGGCCGTCATCGATCTGCTCGGTGACGACGAGGAGGTCACCTGGCTGCACGTCGCACGGATGTGGCAAGGGGGCAGCTCCGGAGGCCTGGCCGGTGTCCTGGTCGTGACCGACCAGCGGTTGCTCTTCCTGCCACCGCCGAGGTCGGGCTTCCCTCCCGGCCTCTGGACGCTCGACCATCTGTCGGCTGTGTCCCAGTCCGGGCCGCGTCTCGATGTCGAGATCGCGGGGGTCCGGTTGGTCTTGCTGGTCCGGAACTCGGCGTTGGCCGAAGCAACGGCCGGGGTCCTGGCGGAGTATCTGACCGGTCCCGAACCGGCCGCCGCGTCGTCGCCCCCCAGGGTGGTCGACGAACTGACGAACTGGGCGAATCTGTGGCAGCGCGGCGCGATCAGCACGGCAGAGTTCGAGCAGCGGAAGGCCGAGTTGCTACGGCGACCGGAGTGGCCGGCGTGACAGCCGGCACCGGGAGGGGGACGATCGCGGCATGACCGCAGCCGATCCGACCAGCCGGTACCGCGTGTCGCTCGATGACCTGCGCAAGTCGGTCGAGATCGACCCGGCGGATCAGGTGACGGAGCAGCCCGAGTCCACGACGAGGGGCACCGGCGACTCCTGGGAGCGCGAGCAGCAGATCATCTCCCGGATCGCCCCCGCCTGACGCTGCACAGCGATCTCGCAATCCTGATCTCGGGGTAGGGAACAATCGCCGGCATGGATCTGGGTCTGGCGGGTCGGGTGTACGTCGTGACCGGGGGGACGCAGGGGCTGGGCCGTGCGTGCGCCGACGTGCTGGTGGCTGACGGTGCGAAGGTGGTGATCTGCTCCCGCGACACGGACAGCGTCGAGCGGACCGTCACCGAACTCGGGGGCAGCGCGGCCGCCGTCGGCGTACCGGCCGATCTCGCTGACGCCGCGACGCCAGGGCGGCTGGTGCAGGCGGCGACGGCCACGTTCGGCCGGATCGACGGCGCACTACTGAGCGTCGGCGGCCCGCAGGCCGGCTCGGTCACCGACACCTCCGACGAGACGTGGCGGGCGGCGTTCGAGACGGTCTTCCTGGGGCAATTGAGATGCGCCAGGGCGGTGGCTGTGGCGCTGACCGCGGGCGGCTCGATCGCGTTCGTGCTGTCATCCTCGACCCGCTCGCCGATCCCCGGCCTGGCCACATCGAATGGCCTGCGGCCCGGCTTGGCCATGGTCGCGAAAACGCTCGCGGACGAACTCGGCCCGGCCGGGATCCGGGTGAACGGCCTCCTGCCCGGCCGGATCGACACCGCGCGAGTTCGCGCCCTGGACGCGCGCAGCGGGGACGCCGACGCCGAACGTGAACGCAGCCAGGCCTCGATCCCGTTGCGCCGGTACGGCGATCCAGCCGAGTTCGGACGGGTCGCCGCGTTCGTGCTCTCCCCCGCCGCGTCCTACCTCACCGGTGTGATGTTGCCGGTCGACGGCGGGGTGCTCAGGACGCTCTGAGCCTCAGGCCTGGGCTCGTTCAACCGCGACCAGCCACGCCTCGGTGAAGGCCGGCCCGTCGACACCCGTGAGCACCCGGGTCGGGCGACCGTCCGGGCGCCGATGCCATTGCAGTACGCCGCCTTCGACGATGGTGACCAGAGTGGTGTCCTCGACCAGCGCACCCGGCCAGTCCAGAGCCACCGCGCAGGCGACCGGGTCGTAGTGAAAATTGAGCAGATCGTCGGGGAGGCCGCGGTGTGCCGGGCCGAGAGCGGCCTTTCCGGAGTCGACGGCGTGGGCGGTGCTCTGTCGCGCAAGCAGGTCGCCCAACGGGCCGCTGGCTCGCAGCCGAGGAAGATCGACCGCCCGAAGTGGTGCCTGCAACGTAGCGGGCAGCGTCGCGAGGGTCAGGTCGGCGGTGCGGGCGACGATCTGGGCGGCGGCAGTGTCCCACTGGACGTTGAAGTCCCGTGGCGGCCCCCAGGCGGGCAGGTCGGGGTGTGGTGGTGTAACCCAACCGCCCATCACGACGACCTCGACGCCGGCCAGGCTGCCGGTACGACGTAGTTCCAGCGCGGCGAGATTCGTGTACGGCCCGATGCCCACAAGCCGGGCACCGGCCTCGATGCTCCGCTGCAAGAGGTCCAGTGCGGCACCGGATGCGGCGGGGCGGGGGGCAATGCCGGCCGGCCAATAGCGCTCGTCCCCGATCACCGGCTTCGCGATCTCCTTGCGGCTCGAGGACATCGCAGCTCCGGCGGCAACCGGGATGTCGGAGCGCCCGACCAGATCCAAGCAGTGTCCGACGTACGCCGCCCGCCAGCCACCCGGGTCGATCGTGGTCGTGATGCCGGTGATCTCGACGTCCGGCCAGCCCAGCAGCAGCGCAAGCGCGCAGGCGTCGTCGGGGTCACCCCCGAGGTCGGTGTCGAGGTGGATGCGCATGACCTCTGCCTTCCGCGGTCGGGCTAGGCACTCTCGCGCCGGGCCGTCACGGCGTACAACGGATCTCCGCTGGAGGTCCGGAGCACCGCCGTCGCTTCGCTGAACCCGCCGGCCTGGCGCAAGAACTCCTTGACGATCGCACAGTGGCCGTGGTCGTCGGTGTTGAGCCAACCCCGTACCGCCTTGGTCGGGAAGCAGCGGTTGGAGAACGTGATGGCCACGACGCCGCCGGGGCGCAGCACCCGTGCTGCTTCGGTAAGCACCGCGATCGGCTGCACGAGGTAGTCGATCGACACGCAACAGGTCACGGCGTCGAAGTCGGCATCGACGAAGGGCAGCTGCGGGTTCCGGTTCAGGTCCTGTACGACGATGTCCGTGGCCGCCGCGTTGGCCCGCAACTCCTCCGCGTTCATTCCCAACACGACCAACTCCGCGGGTGGACGACGAAAGTGCGAAACCCACGAGGACATCAGGTCCAGCACCCGGGTCGGCTGAGGTGCGTCGCCGTCGAAACCCAGTTCGGCGTACAGGTCCCC
Organism: Geodermatophilaceae bacterium; assembly: GCA_013696785.1. GTDB lineage: Bacteria > Actinomycetota > Actinomycetes > Mycobacteriales > Geodermatophilaceae > JACCTY01. The sequence continues at coordinate 3,124 of JACCXW010000228.1, forward strand.
GACCGCTGCGATCGCGCCGTCGTCGATGTGCGTCACCAGCCGGGCCGGTCCGTAGAAGACCGAGTCCGGTGCCGCATCCGCCCGGTCGAAGAAGCCGGCCGGAAAGTCCGCGGCGCTCAGGTCACTCCGGCCGGGAGCACGCGCGGGGACTGCCGCTCGAACTGGGTGCGGTACAGCTCGGCGTAGTGCCCGTCCAGCGCCAGCAGCTCGTCGTGCCCGCCGGACTCGACGACGCGACCCTCGTCGATCACCAGGATCTGGTCGGCCCCCCGAACGGTGGACAGCCGGTGGGCGATGACGAGCGACGTGCGCCCTGCCAGCGCCGCGTCCAGCGCCCGTTGTACGGCGACCTCGGACTCGCTGTCGAGATGTGCAGTCGCCTCGTCGAGAATCACGATCCCGGGCGCCTTGAGCAGCACGCGGGCGATCGCCAGCCGTTGCTTCTCTCCGCCGGACAGCCGGTAGCCACGGTCGCCCACGACGGTGTCCAGGCCCTCCGGCAGCGACGCGATGAGGTCGCCGATCTGCGCGGACTCCAGCGAGGCAAGCATCTCCTCGTCGGTGGCTGAGGGCCGGGCGAAGAGCAGGTTGTTGCGGATGGTGTCGTGGAACATGTGCGCGTCCTGGGTGACCGCCCCGATGGCGCCGCGCAGGGACGACAACGTGGCGTCGCGGACGTCGACCCCGCCGATCCGCACCGCGCCCGAGCTGACGTCGTAGATGCGAGGAAGCAGTTGGCTGATCGTCGTCTTGCCCGCGCCGGAGGACCCGACCACGGCGATCATCTGGCCGGGCTCGGCCCGGAAGCTGACACCGTGCAATACCGGGTTCTCCGGGGTGTGATCCGGCAGCGCGATGTCCTCGAGGGAGGCCAGCGAGATCTCGTCAGCCCGCGGATAGGCGAAGTGCACGTCGTCGAACTCGATGGTCCGTGCACCGGCCGGAAGGTCGACGGCGTCCGCCTTCTCGGTGATCTTCGGCGGCAGATCGAGCACCTCGAAGACCCGCTCGAAGGAGACCATCGCGCTCATCACGTCGACGCGCACGTTCGACAGCGCGGTCAGCGGGCCGTAGAGCCGCGACAGCAGCAGAGCCAATGACACGACGGTGCCCGGGGTCAGATTGCCCTGGAACGCCAACCAGCCGCCCATGCCGTAGACCAGGGCCTGCGCGAGCGCCGCGACCAGGGCGAGCGCGACGAAGAACGTCCGGCTGTACATCGCGGAGATGATCCCGATGTCACGCACCCGCCCGGCGCGGCTGCGGAAGGACTCCACTTCCTCCTCCGGCCGCCCGAACAGCGACACGAGCAGGGCGCCGGAGACGTTGAAGCGCTCCGTCATGGTGGAGGTCATCGACGCGTTGAGCCCGTAGCTCTCCCGGGTGATCGCCTGCAGCCGACGGCCGACCCGACGCGCGGGCAGCACGAAGACGGGGAGCAGCACGAGTGAGAGCGCGGTTATCTGCCAGGACAGCGTGAACATGACAGCGGCGGTGAGCACGAGGCCGATCACGTTGGACACGACGCCGGACAGGGTGGACGTGAAGGCCTGCTGGGCTCCGATCACGTCGTTGTTCAGGCGACTCACGAGCGCGCCGGTCTGGGCGCGGGTGAAGAAGGACAGCGGCATCAGCTGGACGTGCCGGTACACCTTGGTTCGCAGGTCGTAGATCAGACCCTCACCGATCTGCGAGGAGTACCACCGGTTGCCCATCGACAACGCCGCGTCCACGACGGCGAGCCCGGCGATGATCAGCGCCAGTCGCGCGACCCCGCCGGCCGACCCGCCGAGCCCGGCGATCTGGTTGATGATGTTGCCGGCGAGCAGCGGGGTCATCACACCGATCACGGCAGACAGCGTGACGATGGCGAGGAAGACGATCAGCTTGCGCTTGTACGGCACCGCGAAGGAGGCGACTCGGCGAACCGTGCCCGGCGCGAGCTTCTGGCCGGCGACGGACTTGTCCCTCGTATAGGAGCGCATCGTCGCCCAGTTGGTCGGGTGCGCGCTCATGCATTACCTGTAATCATCGGCTGCCTCCACCGCGCCCAACGCCGCCGGACGCCGATCGCTTCCCATGATCTTGACCATGATCATGAGGCCAGCGGTCGGCGTGTCACGGAGTGCCTGCCTCATGATCATGAGAGACCGGCAGCCCGAGGACCGGTCCGGACGCACGTCGGAGGCGCGGATTGGTGAGTACGTCGACGCTGTCCACGGCCTGGTCGATGGCACCGGGCAGCCGCGGCGTCTGGTCCGAGCGGCCACCGAGGCCGTCGATCAGCCGGCGGATCGGCGGGTCGGTCACCGTGGCCGCCAACGCGGTCACCAGCCGGTCGGCCGGCGGCACCTGGATACCCCGGGTGAAGAATCTGCCCGGCGCCGGGTCGACCGTGGGAGCCAGTCCGAGCTGGTTGGTGGCTTCGATGAGCACGGCCGCCGCGTCGCACAATTGATGCTCGCGCTCGCGCCAGCCCGTCGCCGACAGTGCGGCGGACAAGAACGGTGACAGCTCGGCGGCGATACGCAATTCCGAGAACGCCCGTCCGAGCCACTTGCTGTACGGCGCCCACCGACGCTCGACGAGGAAAGCGAGCTTGACGTGATCCCGCACCAGCCTGGCCGTGAGAATCGCCGAACCCAGGTCGTCACCGCCGCCGCCGGTGCGTCCGACGAACGGCCCCTCCTGGTCCACACGCAGCCAGCCCGCGGCCAGGACATATCGCCAGAGGTCGTCCGGGTACCACCGCACCGCCGCCCGGCGATCCGTGAGCAGGTGAGCCGGATCGCGAAAGACCGGTCCCGCAGTGACCGTCGCCAACAGCTGCGTCGGGGTGGTGAGCCAATCGGCCAGGGTGATGCCCTCGGCCGGGTCGAAGCCGAGCCTGGCGCCGAACAACGCACCGGCGGACGTCACCGCCGGTGCCCCGGCCGCCCAACCGTCGAAGGACGAAGCGCTGGTGAAGGAGACCGGCAGTCCGGCGTACCGGCCGGGAAGGGTGCCCAGTGCCGCCAGCACCGGTCTCGCGTCAACGTCGGGTGGCAGGACGATCTGCACCCGTGGACCAAAATCGTGGTCGGGTGACACGTCGTCGTCGAAGCCGAGCACGTCCGATCCGTCGCCGATCATCGCCGCGGCGTGCGGGACGTCGCCGAGTTGAGGCTCGATCCGAGGGCGCACATGCTCCTGGTAGAAGCGGCGGCTGAGCTCCCGACCCGACACTGCTCTCCCTTCGACGCCGTGCACGCCGTTACCCGTGACTCCTGGTCGCGATCTTGGCGGTCATGCCGAAGATGCAGCCACCTGCGGTCTCGACCTTCCCCATCGTGAAGGGCGCGTCCAGCGATCTCGCCGCGTCCGCGCCGAGTTCGTCCCAGAAGAGTTCCTGTATGGCGGCGTATCCGTCGGAACGCTCGATCGAGTCGTAGAACTCGGCGGCGCCGGTGAGGATCAGTCCCCGATCCGGGTCTGACATCTTCGCCTCCAATCAGCGAGCTACAACAGGGAGCCACCTGCCGACACGGCGCTGGCGAGTTC
>JACCXW010000245.1 GCA_013696785.1 Geodermatophilaceae bacterium
CGGGCTCCGGCGCCGAGGTATCAGCAGGCCTCGAACGGCCTCTCTAACCGCAGATGTGTCCCGATCGGGACGCAGCCAGCCAAGGAGGGCACATGTCCCAGGAATATGACGCCGAACGACGCCTGTACATCGACGAAGACCCGGAGGGCAACGGCAGAGTCGTCCGACCGGCCGACCGCAACCGCCGCACGTCGGCCCAACTTCCCCAGCTCGCCGCAGCGGAATTCCTGACCGAGCATGCCGACGTCGTCGGCGTGCGCCCGGAGTGGCTGACCGGTGCCGCGCTCGCCGGCGGGGCCAACGCGGTCGAGGAGACCGAGAACGCCGACGGCATCGAGCTGAGGTTCAGCGACGAGAAGACCCAGTTCGACAGCACCACCGTCGGTTACCAGCAGACCTGGCGGGGGCTACCGGTCTGGCGGGCCGGAGTCACCGTCACGCTGCGGACCGATCCGGCCCGAGTGGGCAACGTCCACAACACGACGTACCCCGAGATCGATGTCGACCTGCCGAACCAGACCGACATGCGCCGTGGGGTCACTGGCGAGCGCGGCCTGATGACCGTCGCGACGGGTACCCGATTCACCGCCGGCGCGAGGAAGGCGCGGGCCACGGACTCCATTTCCGACCGAACCCGGATCGAGATCGTCACCGACCAGACGGTGGTGTACAAGTACGACGCGGCGAAGCGGCTCACCGACGAGGTCGCCCGACCTTCGGTCGCCGAAATTAAGGGCCACAGCCACGCCGTCCCCTTCCCCTTCGAGTTGCCGCCCGCGCCCGACATCGCGGACGGAGCGTTCCGGATCGCCCGTGAACTGGTGTTCCGGATCATCACGCCGCCGTACGGCCTCGTGACCTGGATCGCGCTCGTCGATGTCGAGACCGGGGCGCTGCTCTACCTTCGACCGTTCCTTGCCGACGTCAGCGGCATGGTGTTCCAGCGCGACCCGTTCACGGCCGGCGGGACGGCCGGTCCGGACTCCAGCGCTGCCGCCCTGAACCCCTTCCGCAGCTCGGTCGCGCTCGTCGGCCTCACCGCTCCGGCGCCGGGAGCCGACCAGGCGCTGAGCGGCAATCGCGTGCAGATCAACGACTTCGAGCCGGCGACGGTGGCTCCGCCGACCCGGCCGTCGGGTTCCAACTTCGACTACGACAGCCGCACGAACAACTTCGCCGCCGTCAACGCCTACCACCACAACGACGCGTTCTTCCGGGTGGTGGAAAGTCTCGGCTTCACCATGGGCACGTTCTTCAACGGAACGACGTTCCCGGTACCCGTCGACCACCGCGGCCGCTTCGGGTCCGCCGACGGCATCGAGATCAACGCGTCCTGTTCCGGAAACGGCACCGGCGGCATCGCCAACGTGGACTACGAGCTGGCGAACCTCGGCGACACGACCAATCCGATCGGCATCGCCAACGACTGGCGGGTAGTCCTGCACGAGCTCGGCGGGCACGGCATCCTGTACGACCACGTGAACTCGCCGAACTTCGGGTTCGCGCACTCCGCCGGCGACAGCTTCGCCGCCGTACTGAACGACCCGGACACCCTGGCCGCGGACAGGTTCCTCACCTTCCCGTGGGTTTCCTCGGTCATCAACCGCCGGCACGACCGGCCGGTCGGCGGAGGTTGGGCCTGGGGCGGCACGAACGACGTCGGCTCGTACAGCACCGAGCAGATCCTGTCCACAACACACTTCCGGATCTACCGCAGCCTGGGGGGTGACTCCAGCAGTCCGGACATGCGCCGGTTCGCGGCGAGGGTCACCGCCTATCTCATGCTCCGCGGTGTCGGGACGCTCACGCCGGCCACCAACCCGGGCAACGTCACGGGTTGGGTCAACGCCCTGCTCGCCGCCGACGCGGGTGACTGGACAAGTACGAGCCTCGCCGGTGGCGCCTACGGGAAGGTGATCCGCTGGGCGTTCGAGAAGCAGGGGCTCTACCAGGCGCCAGGGGCGCCGACGCCGGTCGCACGCGAGGGCAAGCCGCCGGCGCAGGACGTCTACATCGACGACGGACGGCACGGGGAGTACCAGCACCAGCCGGTGCACTGGGACAACCAGAACGTCTGGAACCGGCGGTTCGCCGACGACGGCACAACGCACGAGGACCCTTGGCTGAACCGCAACAACTACGCTTACACGCGGGTACGCAACCGGGGTACGGCGACGGCGACGAACGTCGTCGTCAAGGCCTTCCACACCGATCCAGGTGCCGGGCTGGTCTGGCCGGACGACTGGCAGGCGATGACGACCGCGCAGATCGCCGTACCGGACATCCCGGCCGGTGGTGAGGTGATGGTCGGTCCCTTCTCCTGGACGCCGACGACACCGGACCACGAGTGCCTGCTCATGATCGCATCGTCGTCGGGCGACCCGAGCAACGTGAGCGCCTTCACCGCAGGGGAGTCGATCGCCGAGTGGCGGCTGGTCCCGCACGACAACAACATCGGCCAGCGCAACGTGCACCCCGTACCTGCCGCCGGCGGTGCGGCCGGGATCGTCGCCGTGCTGGACGGGCGGTCCTTCACGGTGCGCAACCCGTTCGACTCGCGGGTGAGGGTGATCATCGACATCGCGCTGCCGAGCGTGCTGGCCGAGAAGGACTGGGCCGTCACCCTGTCCAACGCCGGCGGGCAGGCGTTCGGCCTGGCGGCGGGAGCGTCGAAGAGCGTGCGGTTGGCGGTCAAGAGCGGCGGCGACGTGACCGCCGACGAAGTCGCCAGCAGCGCCCGGCGCGATGTCGTGGTGTCCGTGCGAGCCGACGGGATCCTGCTCGGTGGGATGTCCTACCGACTCGACCCCGAGCGCAAGGAACCCCTGCCTCAGGATGACGACCACGACCACGAACACGGCGACTGCGGGTGCGGGTCCGACAGGTGCAAGGGAGCCGCCAAGGGCCTGCTGCGCTGCCTGGACCTGCCAGGCGACAGCGTGTCCCGCGTCCGGTTGCGCCGGGTCGGCGTGGACATCGAACTGGATGACTGCTAGCTCCCGGCTAGCGGGCGATGATCATGGGGTTTGGCCGGTCAGGACCGGCCGAACCCCATGATCACGCGGATTCGACGGCGGCCGGGGCGCCCGAGGGGCGCCTGCGGCGCGCGACCAGAACCCCGGCGCCGCCGAGCAGTGCCAGCAGGCCCAGGAAGGGCAGTGCCGCCCCGACGGCGGTCAGCAGGCCGGCGCCGACCGTCACGAACGCGTTCCATCCGTCGCTCAGCCCGGCCAGGAAGCCCGTCGAGTCGTCGTCGACGACGGCATCCGCCCGGATTGCGACCAAGTGCAGTGTCACGGTCGCGAGCGCGACCTGGTCGTTCAGCGCCCGCTGCTGGGCTTGCAGCGACTCCAGCTCGGTCTCGCGTCCGGCGAGTTCGCGCTCGAGCGTGACGAGGTCGGTGATGTCGCTCGCATCGGCGATGAGGCCACGTAACCGGTCAAGGCTCGCCTGCAGGCTCTGGACGCGCGAGTCGACGTCGGCGACGATCGTGGTGACATCCTCCGAACTGACCGAGCGCGACAATTCCTCCCCCAGCTCCGCCAGACCGGAGAGGACCTCGCTCACTGCCCCGGGCGGGACCCGCAGCACCAGGTCGGCGGTCTGCTGCTCATCGGCGCCGCCACGGACGTCTCCGGTGATCTGACCGCCCGCCGTGTCGACGAGCAACGCTGCCCGTTCGGCGTCCCGGGTCACGTCCTCGCTGCGAACTCGGATCTCGGCGGTCGTGATGACCTCGCGATCAAGGATCTCCGGAGCGAATGGCAGCGCGGTGTCCACATCCTCGGCAGAACCACCGGATTCGTCCTGCACGGGTGGACCGGCAACCCCGGAGTCGGCGCCGCTGGTGGTCGCGTCGTCGATTCCTCCGCTGCAGCCGGTCAGGACGAGTCCCGCTGCCAGTATGAGCACCGGCCACACCGACCTTGCCCCCCGTGCGCGACGACGCGCCGGTGGGCCGGCGGCGTGTCCCCGTCCCTGCGGGGCAAGGTGGGCGAAGGTCGTGCGTGGTCCGGTCATCGGGGTCTCCAGTCGTCGGCGTCGCTGGTCTGACGGGGCGTGTCACCGCCCGGTTCCGGCCGCAGGTCACGGATGGGTGACGATGCGTTCATGGAAAACATGCGGGTCGTCGTCGTGGGTGCCGGTATCGCCGGGCTCACCGCCGCCTGCGACCTGGCCCGTACGGCGCCGCCCGGGACCGAGATCCTGGTCCTCGAAGGCAGTCGTCGTGTCGGCGGGAAGCTTGCGGTCTCCGAGGTCGCCGGTGTACCGGTGGACGAAGGGGCAGAGGCCGCCTTGGCCCGGGTGCCCGAGGTGCTCGATCTCATGACCGAGCTCGGACTCGGCGACGAGATCGTCTACCCGGCGACGACGAGTGCCTCGATCGCCGTGGCCGGCACGTTGCGGCCAGTGCCGGCCGGGACGCTGCTGGGTGTACCGACGGATCTGGCGGCCCTGCGCGGCTCGGAGCTGCTGAGTCCGGCAGGTCTCGCGGCGATCGACCGCGACCTGACCGAGCCCGGAGAGCCGGTGACCCAGGACGTGTCTGTCGGGGCGCTGATCCGGCAGCGGCTGGGCACGGAGATCGTGGACCGCTTGATCGAGCCGCTGCTCGGTGGCGTGTACGCCGGTCGCACGGAGCTGCTTTCGCTGCAGGCGACGATGCCCGCGCTCGCGGCTCAGCTGCGCGACAACGGTTCGCTGGTCGAGGCCGCTCGTGCGGCGCGGGCTGCCGCCAAGGCTGCCGACGGGCCGGTGTTCGCGACCCTGCGCGGCGGACTGGCCCGGTTGGCGCTGACCCTGGCCGAGCAGCCGGGGATCACCGTGCGGACGGGAACACCGGTGCGCGAACTCGCCCGGACGGCACGCGGGTTCCGGTTGGTGACCGGTTCCGTCCCTGCGCCGGCGGCCGTCGAGGCCGATGCGGTCGTCATCGCCGTACCGGCGAACAAAGCCGCGCCACTGCTCGCCACGGTGGCGCCGCGGGCAGCGTCCGAGTTAGCGGCCGTTGCCGTCGCGAGCATGGCCGTGATCACCCTCGCCGTACCCCGGCAGGCTTTCCCGCCGGGCAGCGGCCTGCTCGTCGCCGGCGCCGGCGCGGTCAAGGCGGTGACCCTCTCGTCGCAGAAGTGGGCGCACCTGGACACCGCGGAACATGTCTTCATCAGGGCATCCATCGGGCGGCGCGGGGAAGAGCACCTGTTGCAGCGCTCGGACGAGGAACTCGTGGCGCTGGCCGTCGCCCAGTTGGCGTCGCTGATCGGCTTGTCCGGCGGACCCGTTGATTCACGGGTCAGCCGGTGGGGCGGGGGACTGCCGCAGTACGACGTCGGCCACACCGACCGCGTCCGGCGGATCTACGAGGACGTCAGTGCGGTACCCGGGCTCGCGGTCTGCGGGGCGGCGTACGACGGGGTGGGGGTCGCCGCCTGCATACGGGGCGCCCACCACGCCGCCGTAGCGATCCGGCGCAAGGGACAATGGACGAATGGCTGACGGCAAGCGCGCCCGCGAACTGAACGAGAGCATCCGGTACACGATGTGGTCCGTCTTCCGGGCGGCGACCCCGCTGCCCGACGACCGGCGCGAGGCAGTGGCGGCCGAGGTCGAGGACCTCGTGGAGCAGTTGCTGGCCAAAGACGTCGTCGTACGCGGGACGTATGACGTCTCCGGACTGCGGGCCGACGCGGACTACCTGATCTGGTGGCACGCTCCAGCCTCGGGGGACCTGCAGGAGGCATACGGCCGGTTCCGGCGAACCGAGCTCGGCCGGGCCAGCGAGCCGGTGTGGTCTCAACTAGCGCTGCATCGTCCGGCGGAGTTCAACAAGAGCCACATCCCGGCGTTCCTGGCGGGCGAGGAGCCCAAGGCGTTCGTCTGCGTCTATCCCTTCGTCCGCTCGTACGAGTGGTACCTGCTCGAGGACGCAGAACGGCGGGCGATGCTCGCCGAGCACGGCCAGCTGGCGCGCGGGTTTCCCGACGTACGGGCCAACACCGTCGCGTCGTTCGCGCTCGGTGACTACGAGTGGATGCTGGCCTTCGAGGCGGACGAGCTGCACCGGATCGTGGACCTCATGCGGGAGCTCCGCGCGTCGACGGCGCGGCGGCACGTGCGCGAGGAATTGCCGTTCTACACCGGTTCCCGCAAGCCGATCGCCGAGCTCGTCGCCGGACTTCCCTGACCCATCCCAGCGGCGAAATTCGCGGCCAGGATCGGCAACAATTGCGCCGTCTCGGCGTCGGCGGGAAGGAATGCCTCGACGCTGAGTTCGGCTGTCGTGATGTCCACCGCGGTGCCGAAAGTCGTCACCGTGCTGATGAAGGCGAGTTCGTGCTCGCCCGCGCGCATGCGCAGCGGAACGGCGAGTCCGTGGTCGATACCGTCGCGATCGATACCGCCCGGATAGGCCAGCAGCTCGCGGTGCAGCTCGACGAGCTCAGGTGCGGCGGTCACGGCGGCATCCCGTGCCAGCCGGTCCAGGATGTACGCACGCACCTGCGCCAGGTTGATGATCTGGCCGGCAGCACCGCGCGGGTGCAGGCTGACGCGCAGGACGTTCATCGGTGGTGTCAGCAGGTCGGCGTCGACGCCTTGCAGGAGCAACGGAACACTGGCGTTGGCCGCCACGAGATTCCACAGGCGGTCCACCACGAGCGCCGGGTACGGCTCGTAGCCCTTCAGCACCACCTCGAGGGCGTCGCGGATCGGCGCCATCTCCGGGTCGCCGAGCGGGCGCTGCACGAACGTCGGCGCGAAGCCGGCTGCCAGCAACAGCTGGTTGCGGTCTCGGAGCGGCACCTCGAGCTGCTCGGCGAGCAGCAACACCATCGAGCGGCTGGGCCGTGATCGCCCGGTCTCGACGAAGCTCAGGTGACGAGCGGAGACACCGGCGTCCAGGGCGAGGTCGAGTTGGCTGCGCCGACGACGCCGGCGCCAGTCGCGCAGCATCATCCCGACGGGCGTGCGGTCGACGACATCCACCACGACATCCACCACGACCGGAGGATAGTGCCGAGGATCGCGGGTACCCCGGCGGGGCGGGGGAGCAGCAGGCTGTCAGTCTGTCCTCGCCCCACTTCTCGTCGAAGAGTTGGCACACGACCACGGTCAGCGCGGGGGCGTGCTCGCCGAGCATCTCCCGGCGGACGCGGGTGTTGACCGCCCGGTACTCGACACCGCAGCTCCCTCCGCATGGATACCTCGCATGACCGACACGGTAGCCAGCGGCACGCGACCGATGAGTTATCGGCCGGCCGGAGGTCACCACACGAAAGGCGCGACTTCCGAAGGAGATCTTGTGGGCACGAGCAGCAGCCGGGATACGTCGGAAACAGTCGGCGGCGAGCGCATTGTCCGGGCCAATGGCGTCGACCTCTGTGTCGAGTCCTTCGGCGACCCCAAGGATTTCCCGGTGCTTCTGATCGGCAACACCATGCTGACCTGGGACGATGAACTGTGCCGGCGGTTCGCCGCCGGATCGCGATTCGTCGTCCGCTACGACCTGCGCGATACCGGCAGATCCACGACAGTGGCGCCCGGAGAACCGCAGTACAACCTCCGCGATCTGGTTGCCGATGCTGCCGCCCTGCTCGACGCGCTCGACCTGCCGCGAGCCCACGTTGTCGGCTTCGGTGTCGGCGGCTGGATCGCGCAGCTCATGGCGCTCGACCACGCCGATCGGGTGGCCTCCCTCACTCTGATCGCGACGCGGCCCACGGCGCCAGGTCCGAACGATTCCGATCTTCCCGAGCATTCACCTGAGCTGATGTCCCACCTCATGAGCGCACCCGAACCCGACTGGTCAGCTCGTGAGGCCGTCGTCGACTTCATGGTCGTCGGGGGACGCCAGTTCGCGGGTTCGGGTGAGTTCCACGAGGCGGAGGTGCGCGAGCGGGCGGGCCGGATCTTCGACCGGGCCGCGGTCGCGCCCCGCGACGCGGACCCGGGACCCGTTCAGCGCGTGAATCAGATCGCTAGCACGTTCGCCGCGCTGGACAGCGGCGAGCGCTGGCGACAGCGGCTGGGCGAGATCAGTGCGCCGACTCTCGTCATCCACGGCGAGGACGATCCGTTCTTTCCGATCGGCAACGCCGAAGCCTTGGCGCGGGAGATCCCCGGCGCCGAACTGTTCACGCTGGCCAAGACCGGGCAGGAGCTGCCTCGCCGGGTCTGGGATGTGTTCCTCGCCGCCGTCCTGCGGCACACGGCGGCCGGGTAGGCAACACCGCGGTCCGGCGGCTGGGAAGATGCACGCCGTGTCCGCTGATCGAGCGCTGCTCTTCCGGCTCGCCACCAGCTCGCAGCTCGAGCGCATCGTGACGGCGGTGCCCGCGGCGCAGCGGCGGGCATGGCGGGCCGCCTCCCGGTACGTCGCCGGGACGACGTTCGGCGACGCCGCGCGGACCGCGCGGGCACTGCATGAGGTGGGAGTCGGCAGCAGCATCGACCAGTTCGGAGAACTGGTGCACGACGCCTCCACCGCTGCGGCGGTCGCGAGTGACTACCTGCGGCTTGCGGCCGATGTTGCGGCATTGCCCGAGACGGTGTGGCTATCGGTAGACCTGACCCACCTAGGTCTGGACATCGAGCCGCATCGTTGTGCGGAGTACCTCACCGCGATCGCCGCCGCCTTGCCGGTCGGTCGCCGTATCCAGGTAGGGGCGGAGGACTGCTCGCGCACCGACGCCGTCCTGGCGTGCATTCTCACGACGGCCGGCCACGGGCAGCGGGATCGATTGGGAGCGACCGTGCAGGCGAACCTCCGGCGATCGCGCACCGACCTCGATCGCCTTATTGACGCTGGTGTGCACGTCCGTCTCGTCAAGGGCGCCTACGTCGAGGCGGCTGACCTGTCGTGGCCATTCGGTCAGGCCACGGACATCGCCTATGTGCAATTGGCGCACAGACTCGCCGATGCCGGGTCGCAGTTCGCGTTGGCGACCCACGACGGCGTTCTGCAAGAGGCACTCCTGGCCGGACTGGGACCGCGGTCCGTCGAACAGTTGCTCGGAGTGCAGCCCGCTCGACTCGATGCACTGACCGCTCGCGGTATCCCGACCAGGGTCTACATCCCCTTCGGGGACTCCTGGTTCCGGTACTGGATGCGCCGGGTTGCCGAGTCCCGCGGTGCCTGAGGGGGTCGACCCTCGCCGGCTCAGGCTACCGGCGCGGCGGACTCACTCGTGGCCGCGGGCTGGCCCAGCAGCCCGTGCATCGTCTCGACACCCTTGACCATGATCATGGACGGCTGCGCCGTTCCGCTCTGCACCATCTGACGGGTGCAGCCCATGATGATCTGGGAGCTCACTCCCAATCGACGGGACAGATCCCCGACTGTGGCGGGCCTATCACCGGTTTTCATGCCGCGCAGGACTTTCAGGATTTGCTGTTCGAGGTCCATGGGCATAGGTCGACAGTAGCCCCCGCAAGCCGTCGCGCATCCTTTAGCGTTCGGCGGTGTGTTCGGCGATGGCCGTAACGACGACATCCCAGACGGCCCGCGGCGGCATTTGATGGCCCACCCGGGGCATCGGGACGAGCCGTGCGCCGGGGATCTCCGCGGCCAGTGCTTCGGCGTGGCCGAACGGAAACATCGGGTCCTCAGTGCCATGCAGGACGAGCGTCGGGACAGCCACCTGTCCGAACTTGTCGCGGACGGGATCGCCACCGCCGAGCAACCAATGGTTGGTCATGCTGGCGGCGATGTTCTCGGTCCGGTCCAGGACCCGACCGGCGATGTCGCGCACCAGCGTCTCGTCGAGCGGGAGCGAGCCGGAGAACGGCCGCTCACCCTCGACCAGATACTCGATCACGGCCGCCCGATCCGACCAGTCCGGTTCCGGTGGCGGCGCCGCGAAGATCTCCTGAAGGCGCTCCGACATCGGCGGCAGGTCGGGCCGGCCGGGACCAGCCGGCCCGTCCGGGCTGGTCGAGATCAGGGTGAGTGAGGCGACCCGCCGGGGGTGGTGGACGACCAGATGCTGGCTGATCCCACCGCCCATCGAAATCCCGACGACGTGGGCGGCCGCCAGACCGAGCGTGTCCAACAGCCCGACAGCGTCCTCGACCAGATCCTGCCCGGTGTACGACGGTGCGCCCGGTGGGGAGCTGACGGACCGGCCGGTGTCGCGCTGGTCGTAGCGGATGACGTGGCGGGCGCTGGCCGCGAGTCGTTCGCAGAACTCGTCCGGCCACCAGTCCATCGACGCGGTGGCGCCGCCGATGAGGAGGATCGCCGGGTCGACGGGGTCACCGAAGGTTTCCAGACACAGGTCGACGCCGTTGGCTCGGACGATGCGTTCGTTGGGCCTCAATGCACTCCCTGTGGACTATTGCCTGACTGCGGGCGGCGGAACTCGGCCAGCCACCTGCCAGCACCGGGCCGATCGACGGTGTGGACATCTTCGACGGACACCGGCTCGAGGCCGTCACTTGCGAATGCCTCGATCTCGGCGCGGGTCAGAGGCCACGGCGGTCCGTGGCGTGGGTCGTCGTGGTCGGCAAGGGCGGAGGCGACAACGACGAGGGTTCCGCCGGCTGCAACCTGGAGCCCAACGTTCGCGGTGGCGCGCTGTCGCACCGTTCGCGGCAGCGACTGGACGGTCAGGATTTCGACCACCAGGTCGAAAGCATGCCGCCAGCTGTGGGGCGGACTCAGCAGATCCGCGCTGAGGTAGTCCACGCGGGAGGCAGGAAAGCGCTGCCGAGCGGCGTACACGGCTGAGTCGGCCACGTCGAAGGCGACCGTCTCGAAACCCAGCCGGAAGACGTACTCGGCGTCGTCACCGAGCCCGCACCCCACCACGAGCGCTCGCCGTCCGTCGGCCTTCGGCGCACGGGCCTGCACCCACTGCACCAACAGCCTGTGCGGTTCTCCTCGATCCCACGGCACGACCGCCGCGCCGAGGCGGGCCGCAGCGTACAAAGGCTCGAACCGGCCGGCCGGATCGTTCGCCGCGAGGGATGCGCTTGCCAGCCGCTGCGTGTGTGCGTCGGCGTCGGCTTGGTCCTGCTCATCAGCACGGTCACGGCTCGACACGGCAGCCCCCTCTCTCGTCCCCGGTAGTGACCGACCCGGCGCTGAGAACTCATCGCGGCCGCTGCGGCGGGCAGGATCTCCCAGTGACTACCTGCCAGGTAATCGACAGGCCCGCCCCCATTCGGCACCGTCTGACGGTATGACAACCCAGTCCTCGACAGCTGCCGCCCGTCGCTCCCCGTCCCGTTCGCGCCCGAGACTGCTGCGGGCCGCCCTGCTCACCGACGCGGTCGTGTCCGGCCTCAACGCGCTCGCCTACCTTGCCGCAGCGACGGTCCTAGCCGACCTCTTCGACGCGGACACCGGGACCCTGCGCTGGCTCGGGGCGTTCCTGGTCCTGTACGCCGTTGCGGTGTGGTTCGTGGGCAGCCGCCCGGCGATATCGCGACTGGGGGCGGGGCTCGTCATTGCCGCGAACGGCGCCTGGGTGCTCGCCAGCATCGCCGCGGCGATGACCCAGTGGGGCGATCCGTCCGACGTCGGCACGGCCTGGATTCTGGTGCAGGCGGCCGCCGTTGCCGTCCTCGGCGTCCTGGAATTCGCAGGACTGTCGGCGGGTCGACGCAACGCCTGACCGCCCGCCGGCCTCCTCGCGGAATGCCGCGCGCGGACGCCACGCCGCAGTCGGGCCCGGACTCAGGGGGGCGGCGTCCGAGGGGTCTGGCGCGCAGTGTTGGCTGGCCGGATGACTCTGAACCCAGGCCGACAATGAGCACACCGACCAAGCCTGAGATCGATCCGCCCACAGGACCCGCGCCGACGGAGTTGGAGATCACCGATCTGGTGGTCGGCGATGGCGACGAAGCAGCCGCTGGAGCCACTGTCGAAGTCCACTACGTCGGCGTCGAATTCGACTCGGGAGAGGAGTTCGACGCCTCCTACAACCGCGGTGCCTCGATCGAGTTCCCGCTGCGTGGCTTGATCAAGGGCTGGCAGGAGGGCATCCCCGGCATGCGAGTCGGCGGCCGCCGGCAATTGATCTGCCCACCGCAACTCGCGTACGGGCCGGTCGGCGGCGGGCACCGGCTCAGCGGCCGGACCTTGATCTTCGTGATCGACCTGATCGCCGTCCGCTGAGTCAGATCACTCGCCGGCCGGCTCCAGGCTGATGCTCACCGAGTTGATGCAGTAACGGTCTCCGGTCGGGGTCTGCGGCGCGTCGTCGAAGAGGTGCCCGAGGTGGGAGTGGCAGTTCGCGCAGAGCGCTTCCACCCGGGTCATCCCCAGGGATCGGTCCTCCCTCAGGATCACGTTGTCCCTGGCCGTCGGCTGATAGAAACTGGGCCAGCCGCAGTGCGAGTCGAACTTCGCGTCGGAGCGGAACAGTTCGTTACCGCAGGCGCGGCAGCGGTAGACGCCAGTGGTCGTTGTGCTGACGTACTCGCCCGTCCCGGGCCGCTCGGTACCCGCCTCGCGGAGCACGTGATATTCCTGCGGCGACAGCTGCTGCCGCCACTCGTCCTCGGATTTGGACACTGTCGGTGCGGGGATCTGCTGCATGTCCCTACGGTACGGCGAGACGCTCCCGCTCGCCGTACCGCGGGGATAACGAGACTCCTACGCCGCCGTGCGGGTCGGACGCGGGGCACAGCTCGCGCCGTAGCACCGTGGTATCGCCAGCCGGACCACCTGGGGGTCGTGGTCGCTGGCCTGGTCGGCGAACTCGGCGTTGACATGCACCACGTCGTACGCGAACGCCGGCCGTCCGAACCGCTGCAGCAGCGACGGCGACAGCAGGGTGTGGTCCAACGCCTGCGAGTTGCCCTCGAAGACGTAGGTGTACTGCTCGGGCAGCGGCAGGGTGGAGATCAGGTTCTGCAGACTGCCGGTCGACTCCAGGATCCCCATGGTCTCGGAGAACTGGAAGTCGTTGATGTCTCCCAGCACGACGACCCTGGCTCGCGGGTCACTGGCCAGCAGGTCGTCGGCGAAGGCGCGGACCAGTTCGGCCTGCTGATGGCGCTGGTTCTCCGAGCTGCGGATCGGCGGCTGGGTGGCACCGAAGAGGGCGTTGTCGCCTCCCTTGGAATTGAAGTGGTTGGCGACGATGAACAGAGTCTGCCCACGGTAGGTGAACTCGCCGGCTAGCGGCTTGCGGCTATTGGTCCAGGCCGGGTCGGCGGGCTCGATCCGGCCCGGCGAGATGCTCAGCGCGGTCCTGCCGTCGATCGTGACCACCTGGACCGGCGTGGTCGAGTCCCCGCCGGGGCGGTCCACGAACGCCAGGCCGCGGTCGGTCCGGAACAGGAAGCCGACCCGGATGTTGCCGCCAGGCTGGCCGCCGTCCTGACCGTCGACCGGGTCGATCTGCCGGTAGTCGTACGTCGGTCCGCCGGCCGCGGCGATCGCCGCGATGAATGCCTCGAACGTCGCCGACGCGTCGACGATCCCGGAGTTCGTCGGGCCGTCGTTGTCCTGGATCTCCTCCACGGCGAGCACGTCTGGGGACAGCAAATTGTCGACCACGATCGAGGCGAGCTGGGCGAACTTGGCCGGGTCGCTGTTGGCCGCGAGGTTCTCGACGTTCATGGTCGCCACCGCGAGCTGGCCGGCCCCCGGTGCGGTGGTGACCTCCCGCTGCAGGCCACCGGCGGCCAGCGCCGGCGCCGTCGTGACGAGGAACTTGAAGTTGCCGAAGCTGTAGTCCTGCACGCCCACCGTTGCCCCGGACAGCGTGTCGCCGACGTTGGCCAGCGGCATGTTGCCGGCGCCGATCAGCGCGTCGTCGAGGATGATCCGCTCGGGGTTGAAGTCGTTCGGTCGGATGACGATGCCGCCCCGGGTCGTACGGACGCCGCCGTTGACGACGACCGGCAGCTCACCGAAGCCGTTGGTCGGGCCGACCACCTGGGCGTCGTTGACCTGCAGGAGCATGCCCTCCAGGGACTCGTAGAAGTCGATGCCGTCGGTGTTCGGCTGGAACGCGCTGAACCGGTCGTCCTCGATCACCACGGTGGGTGGGACACGCCCGCCCGGGCCGACCAGGGTCGGCGCGATCGGAGCTTGCGGATCGCCGGGCGTGACCGTCGGGCCGACGAGCTCGGTTGTCGCGAGCTCACCGGCGAAGCCGAACTCATCGACTGTGCCGTCGACGAGAACGCTGTCGCCGACCGCCACCGCTGGGGCCGAGCCGGTGAAGACGAGGATGCCCTCGCTGGTCGCCGGGTCGGCATCCGGGGACGGGTCCTGCATCCAGAACCGGTTGGCCGCCACCGCCGTCACGACGCCGGGCACGTCCACGACGAATTCATCGAGGTACGGCGAGGTGTGCGTTGCACCTTGGATGTCATGGATGAGCAGGTCCTCGATGCCGACGGGCGGGGGTGCCGCGCAGTCCTCGCCGCAGTTCGCCGGCGTCGGCGCGCCCTCGGTGAAGTCGTTGGCGTTGTGATCGGTGTCGGTTCCGGTCGCGTCCCGCGCCGCCGACGTGGTCGCGGTCAGCGCGACCCCGGTCGGCGCGGTTTCAAAGTCGGTTGCCGTGCCGTAGCCGACGAGGTCACGGACAGCGGGCACCGCGGAGCAGCTGCCCGCAGCGCCTCCGCACGTGAGCGCCGTCGAGTCGGTGACCAGCGCGACCTTGCCGGAGCTGCCGCTCATGGCGATCGTCCCGGGCACGTCCACGGGCGGGAGGTCGAAGGTCCCCCCGCTGCCGAAGCCCTCACCGACGAGGTACGAACGGCCGGGCGGGATCACGCCTACCAGCTGAGTGACCTGCCACGAGACCCCGGTCGACGACGCGTACTGGACCGACCAGCCCTCGACGCTGACCTCGGCGGCGCCGCGGTTGTACAGCTCGATAAAGTCCTGCTTCAGGGTGGCGCCGGTGTTGCCGCCGCCGCCGTATACCTCGCTGATGACGACGTCGGGGGACACCGCCTGCGCGGAGCCGGCCATGGCCAGGCCGGTGACGGACAGGGCGGCCACTGTCGCGATGGACAGGGTGGCTCGAATGCGATTGCGCACGGGCGGGCTCCTCGGCATGGGTCGGCGGTCGTTCGTTACTACCAGTTGGGACCGACACACACCATGTACGGGAGATGTTGGGTCAATGAATGCCCAACGGCGCGCCCCCCGCTTGGCGTGGCTCGCAGCGGAGCTAGCCGGTCGAGTCGTCCCAGTTGGCCGGATTCTTCCGGCTCGGTTGGACCCGGGGCGGCTCTCCGGGCATCTTCGGATGGTCCGGGGGATAGGGC
>JACCXW010000256.1 GCA_013696785.1 Geodermatophilaceae bacterium
CACACCCAGCCCCACCCCGGTCCAGGCGGCACCGAGCTGCAGCCCCTCGGTCACGAACAACGGGATCGTGGCGAACCGGACGCCGAACACGGCCCAGCCCACCGCCAGGTTGGCTCCCACCGCCGCCCGGTACGCCGGATCGCGCAAGGCTGTGCCGACGCCGCTGCCGCGCAACCCGCGGCGCTCCACCGGGGCTGTGGACAACGCGGTGTTGCGCAACGCCACGGCAGCGACCAGTCCGGCCAGTGCCAGGGTCGCCGCGTACACGAAGAACGGGAGCCGCAGCGAGATCTGCGTGAGCGGACCGCCGAAAACGGGGCCGATGATGCCGCCGGTCAGGAAACCGCCGGCGAAGATGCCGCTGGCCTGGCCACGCTGCTGGTTGCTGACCAGACGGATGAGAAGGGCGGCAGCGGACACGGTGAACATGGCCGACCCCACGCCGCCGAGACCACGCAGGATAAGCAGGGTCGGATAGTTCTGCGACAGGCCGGCCGCGGCACTGGTCGTCGCCACGATGCCGATCCCGATTGCCATCACCCAGCGCTCGCCGAAACGGTCCACCAGCCCGCCGCTGCCGAAGGCGGACACCAGCCGCATGAAGGCGAAGGCGCTGACCACGAGTGCGGCGGCCGTGCGACCCACGCCGAACTCCCGCGCGAAGTCGGGGATCGCCGGAGCCAGGATCCCGAAGCCGACGGCCACGAAGAACGCCACGACCGACAGGACGTACACCTCGCGCGGTAGCGAGCGAGGGGCAGCCACCCGCCGATACTCGCACCCGCGGCAGCTGCGGCGGCCTGTCGCCCCTGGTGCCGAACCGAACGCGCGCTCCTGCCGTGTCACAGAGTGCAGGCACTCGAACTCAAGGAGCGTGCACACATGACGGTCACGGACCAGCGCAACGACACGTCCCTGGCGCGGGATGCCGGCTCGGGCGCCAGCAGCCTCGGGCTGCTCGTGCTCCGGTTGTTCGTGGGTCTCGCCATGGCCGCCCACGGCGCACAGAAATTGTTCAACTTCGGCGGCGGCGGCGGGATCGAGGGAACGGCTGACTACTTCGAGGCGCTGGGCTTCGAACCGAGCACGCCGTACGCCGTCCTGAGCGGTCTGGTCGAGTTCGGCGGCGGGCTGTTCATCGCCCTCGGCCTTGCGCTGCCGTTCGCCGCGGCCGCGGTGGCGGCGAACATGACCGGCGCGTACGCGGCTATCCAGGCCGGCACCGACGGCGACTTCTTCGCCGGCACCGGTGGGCCGGAGCTCGAGCTGTTCTACATCTGCGCGGCGTTCGCCTTGATCCTGACCGGACCCGGCCGTCTCGCTATTCGGATCCCGGCCCTGGACGGCCCGAAGATGCGCACGCTGGGCGCCGTCCTGGCGATTGTTGGCGGCGTCGGGGCGGTCGTGGTCTATCACCTGTAGTCGTGGCAACCTGTAGCCGTGTCCGACGCGGTCGAACTGGAGGCCGCCGGCCGCGCGGTCCGGATCAGCAATCCGGACCGGGTGTACTTTCCGGCGCGAGGCGAGACCAAGCTGGATCTGGCGCGCTACTACCTTGCGGTCGGCGACGGCATCGTCCGTGCCCTGCAGAACCGGCCGTGCATGCTGCACCGCTTCCCCGAGGGGGTCACCGGTGAGAAGGTGCACCAGAAGCGGCTCCCCCGCGGAGCGCCGGACTGGGTCCAGACGGTTCGGGTCGACTTCCCGTCCGGCCGACATGCGGACGAGTTGTGCGTGACCCACGTCGCCGATGTGGTCTGGGCGGTGCAGATGTCCACGGTGGAGTTCCACCCATGGAACTCCCGCCGCGGTCACATCGAGGAGCCTGACGAGTGGCGGATCGACCTCGACCCGATGCCGCAGGCCGGCTACGACGACGTACGCCGGGTGGCCGCGACGGTGCGCGAACTCCTCGCCGAACTCGGTGCCGTCGGCTGGCCGAAGACGTCGAGTGGCAACGGGCTGCACATCTACGTCCGGATCGAGCCGCACTGGGAGTTCCCGCACGTGCGGCGGGCGGCCTGGGCCTTCGCCCGTGAGGTCGAACGCCGGCTTCCCGACCTCGTCGACCTGACCTGGTGGCGCAAGGACCGAGACCCCGCAACGGTCTTCGTGGACTACAACCAGAACGCGCGGGATCACACCATCCGGGCCGCGTATTCGGTCCGAGGTGTTCCCGAGGCGCTGGTCTCCACGCCCATCGAATGGGACGAGATCCCCGACGCCGACCCGCAGGACTTCACGATCCGCACGGTGCCTGACCGGTTCGCGAAGCTGGGCGACCTGCATGCCGGCATCGACGACGCGGCGTACTCCTTACAGACGCTGCTGGAGTGGGCCGACCGAGATGACAGCGAAGCCCTCCCCCCTGCGACAGACTGACGGCGTGCACCCCAACGTCGAAGGCGTCGTCAGTGCCCTGCGTGCCGCCGGCGCTGACGCAGCCGCCGAGGCGGTGCGCGAGTTGCCGGATTCCGCCCGTACGGCGGCACTGGCCGCCGCGCAACTCGGGGTGGAGGTCGGCGCGATCGCTAACAGCCTGCTCTTCGACTCCGCCGGTACACAGATTTTTTTTATTTATAGGGGGTCCAACGTGTTCTACACCGCCAAGGTCGAGCGACTCCTCGGCATACCCGCGCTTAAACGGGCCGACCCGGACTTCGTCCGCCAGCACACCGGGCAGCCGATCGGAGGCGTCGCTCCGCTGGGGCATCCGGAGCCGATCGGGACGCTGGTGGATATCGCCCTGGCGGGCTACGACGTCGTATGGGCCGCCGCCGGGCACCCCGCCGCAGTGTTCCCCACGACGTACGACGAATTGCTCCGGATCACGGTTGGCACCGCCGCAGAAGTGGGCGACTGATCGCAGCCACGCCTAGGCTTCTCCAGTGACCGGCACGACGTACCTGCGCGATGCGCGGGTCGTGCGATGGGGTCCGGCTGAGTTCGTCGCCCGAGTCCGCGAGGCGATGAGCATTTACGCCGAGGCGATGGGCTATCCGTCGACCGTTGTCGACAACCGAGCCGGCTACGCCACCGCACATGCCGGCCGTCGGGGCTTTCGTGCGGTGGCCGCGCTCGGCCCCGACGACGTGCTGCTGGGTTTCGGCTACGGCTACAGCTCCGAACCTGGTCAATGGTGGCACGACCAGGTCGCCAAGGCCGTAGATCTCGGCGTCGCCGAGCAGTGGCTCTGCGGCGGCCTGGAGCTCTGCGAACTGCACGTGCGGCCGGCCCGTCAAGGTGCCGGCCTGGGCCGGCTGGTCCTGACCACCCTGCTCGAGGACGCGCCGCACCCGGCGGTGTTGCTGTCCACCCCCGAGGGTGACACCAGGGCATGGCGACTCTACCGTTCGCTGGGATTCCTCGACCTGGCCAGGAACCATCTGTTCCCGGGAGACTCCCGCCCGTTCGCGGTACTGGGGGCGCGGCTGCCGCTGGAACAACCGGATGATGCCTGACGTCGTCGTCATCGGCAGCGGTCACAACGCGCTGATCAGTGCGTGCTACCTGGCAAGGGCAGGCCTCGAGGTCACGGTGCTCGAGCGGGACACCGTGCCGGGCGGCGCAGTGTCCACAGTGGAGCGATTCAACGGCTATCTCATGGATCGCGGCTCCGGCGCGCACGTGATGATCCGGCACACCGGAATCGTCGAGGAACTCGATCTGGCCAGGCACGGCTTGGAATACCAGGACATGGATCCCTGGGGCTTCGCACCGTTCTGGACCACCGACGGCGAACAGGTGGCCCTCACGTTCTCCGTCGACCTCGACCGCACCTGCGCCTCGATCGAGGCGGTCTGCGGCACGCAGGACGCCGAGGCGTACCAACATTTCGCCACGGACTGGGCAGCACGGAACGAACTGGTCTTCGAGGCCTTCTCGGGTGCCCCGACACCAGCGCGGATCGCCCGCTCGCTGTGGGGTCTCGGACGGCGTACCGGCCTGGGGGGCGTCGAACTGTCCCGCCAGTTCCTCACGAGCGGCGACGCCCTGCTGGACGCGCACTTCGCCGACGAGCGGCTCAAGACGGCACTGGCCTGGCTGGGCGCCCAGTCCGGGCCGCCTATGCACGAGCCGGCCACGGCCGACCTGGTTGGCTGGACGAGCCTCATGCACCAGCGGCCGCCCGGACACCCCAAGGGCGGCAGCGGAATGCTCACCACCGCGCTGATCGGTCGGCTGCGCGCCGACGGCGGTGACATCCGCCTCGGTGACGGCGCTACCCAGGTGCTCGCCGCGAACGGCCGCATCACCGGCGTACGCACCGAGTCCGGTGACGTCATCACATCGGCGGTCGTCGTCGCGGGGTGCCACGTCCTAACCACGATGGAGCTGTTGGGCAAGGACGCCCCAACCGCCTTGACCGACCGGGTCCGCCGACTCGTCCGTACCGGCAACGGGATCGGCATGGCCGTCAGGCTGGGTACGACGGACCTCCCGCGCTACCCGGCGGCCGCTGCCGACGGATCGTCGTACCGGGCGATGCAACTGATCACAACGTCAAGGCAGGCGTTACGCGATGCGTACGCCGACTACCTCGTTGGACGGCCCGCAACGCGCCCGCCGGTGGTCGCCATGACGTTCTCCGCGTTTGACGACACGATCGCGCCGCCCGGGCGGCACAACATCACCGTCTGGGGCCAATGGCATCCCTACC
>JACCXW010000282.1 GCA_013696785.1 Geodermatophilaceae bacterium
GGGGAAGGTATGGCCGCGCGCCTCGCGTCGTCAGGTGGCTTGTAGGTGATCCACGTTGGCTGTTGCCGCGGCGCGACTGAGTGACTCGTCGCCGCTCACGTCCCCGGCGAAGCCAGGGGAGCGGTCCAAC
Source organism: Geodermatophilaceae bacterium (assembly GCA_013696785.1). Taxonomy (GTDB): domain Bacteria; phylum Actinomycetota; class Actinomycetes; order Mycobacteriales; family Geodermatophilaceae; genus JACCTY01. The sequence continues at coordinate 131 of JACCXW010000282.1, forward strand.
GTCGCGGCTACGAGCACGTTGTCCACGCGGGCGATCGTCACCCAGATCCGCTCGACCGAACCGTCCTCGCCACTTTCCGAGTCCATGGCGAACACGACGAACTCGTCGCCGATCGCCTCGCCGACGGCGGTCACGCTGACCGTCAGGAACTCGTTCACAGTGGGGCAGCTGCGGGCGTCCTCCTTGAGTTTCACGAGGGCTGCGTTGGCCTCGGTTGCGCTCGGGTAGGCGAGCAGGTCGAGGACGACCTGCCCGTCGTCGATGACGTAGGCGTCGCTGACCCGGTCGATCGGGCTGGAGTGCTGCTCCTGCCAACTGCTCGCGGTACACATCGGCGGCAGCGTCGGTTGCCCGTCTGCATCTCCGATCCCCTCCCCTTGAACGACCACGCCGGCGGCGGCGAGTTCGTCGGCGGTCGCCAGCGACCCGAGGTCGAGCGCGAGCGGCTGCGACGTGGTCTCGTCGGGAGGTATGGACGTCGTGGTGCCGGCGGATGAGGTCGAGCCGCCGGTTGGCTCGGTCGGGTCGATCGTCCGGGGGCCCTCGGCTTCGACAGTGGAGGTCACAGTTGCGGTCGGGCCGGGGCCGATCGGCTGGATCGAGGGGTCCGCGCCGAAGGGGTTCAGGAACAAGGCGGTCGACCCGAGCACGGCGACGACGGCAAGTCCGGTAGCGAGCACGGTGTTGCGCTGCCGGCGAGCACGTCGCTGCTGCACGTCGGCCAGCCCTGGCGCGTCGGTCTGTCCTGCTCGCCGGGCCAGGTCGCGCATCCGCCCCCGGAGTTCGTCAGCCACGGTCTTCATCCCCCAACAGCAGAGCCATCGCGCTGCGGCCTCGGGACAGCCGGGCCTTGATCGTCCCCTCCGGTACGCCGAGCTGGGCAGCGATCTGCGCCACCGGCAGGTCGGCGAGGTAGTGCAGGACCAACGCCTCTCGTTGGGCTGCGGGCAGTCGCTGCAGCCCGGCCACGAGCGCCACGTGATTCTCCATCGGTCCGGGAAGACCTTCGGTGTCCGGCGGGCTGGAGAAGACGATCCGCTTGGCCTTGCGCCAGCGACTGACCGAGACCCGGTAGGCCACCGTGCGGACCCAGGCCAGCGGATCGTCGTACGCCGACACCGTTCGCCACCGCGCCAGCGCACGCGCGTAGGCCTCCTGGACGGCCTCCTGGGCCTCGTGCCAGTTGCCGATCATCGCGTAGACCTGAGCGGTCGCTGCCCGGTTGGTGGCCGAGTAGAACTCGGCGAAGTCGCGATCCTCCACCGGCTCGCGCAGTCCGACGGGATCGGCGCTCATGCCCACCTCCGTGGCTGTTCTCACGGCAGGCGCGCTGCGTAGGTCACACAGAGCAGACGCGTGGCCGTCCCGTGAGGTTGCGTGCCCTTACAGTGTTCCTATGACCGAGTCGTACGAGCACATCCTGGTCGATGTACCGGGAGAGTCTGACGGTAACTACGCGACCATCACGATGAATCGGCCGGCGCGCCGCAATGCTCTTTCCGCGGAGCACCTTCGCGAGCTGCTGCACGCGTTCCGAGCGGTCGGGCAGACCGACGCTGCCGGCATCATCCTGGCCGGGAACGGGCCGGTGTTCTCCGCCGGGCACGACTTCGCCGATGTCGCATCGGCCGACTTCGACGGCGTACGCCGGCTGCTGCAGTTGTGTACCGAGCTGATGCAGACCATCCAGTCCGTTCCGCAGGTCGTGATCGCCCGCGTGCATGCGCTGGCCACGGCAGCCGGCTGCCAGCTCGTAGCCACCTGCGATCTGGCGGTGGCCGGGGAATCGGCCGGTTTCGCCGCACCCGGCGGGAAGGGCGGCTGGTTCTGTCACACCCCGATGGTCCCGATCGCACGCAATGTCGGTCGCAAGCGGGCCATGGAGATCGCTCTGACCGGGGACGTCATCGACGCGAGGACCGCGGCGGAATGGGGGCTGGTGAACGCGGCCGTACCGGACGACGAGCTGGAAAAGGCGACGCTGATCCTCCTGGAGCGCGCGACCCGCGGCAGCCGCACGTCCAAGGGGCTGGGCAAGCAGGCGCTGTACGCGCAGCTGGACCGGCCCGAGCGCGACGCCTACACGTACGCGATCGAGGTCATGGCCGCAGCCAGCCAGACACCGTCCGCACGCGAGGGGATGAGTGCATTCCTGGAGAAGCGGCACGCGGAGTGGCCGGCCTGATCTGTGCGCCTGGTCATCGCTCGGTGTCAGGTCGACTACGTCGGGCGGCTGACGGCACATCTACCGCTGGCGACGCGGCTGCTCTTGGTCAAGGCCGACGGCTCGGTGTCGGTGCACGCAGACGACCGCGCGTACAAGCCGCTCAACTGGATGAGCCCGCCCTGCCTGCTGCAGGAGCAGCCCGGGCTGTGGACCGTCACGAACAAGACCGGAGAGAAGCTGCTCATCACGATCGAGGAAGTCATCCATGACGCCTCTTTCGCCCTGGGCGTGGACCCGGGTCTGCAGAAGGACGGCGTCGAGGCACATCTGCAGGAACTACTGGCGGCGCACATCACGGCCCTCGGTGCCGGCTGGGTGCTGATCCGCCGCGAGTACATGACCGCCATCGGGCCGGTCGACATCCTATGCAAGGACGCTGCCGGCATGACCGTGGCCATCGAGATCAAGCGCCGCGGTGAGATCGACGGCGTCGAACAATTGACCCGGTACGTCGAACTGCTCAATCGCGACCCGCAGCTGCGCCCCGTGCGGGGCTTGTTCGCGGCACAGGAGATCAAGCCGCAGGCGCGGGTGCTTGCCACCGATCGGGGGATCGGCTGTGTGACGCTGGACTACGCGGCGCTGCGGGGCACCGACGATCCCACGTCCAGACTGTTCTGATGTCCGCTGCATTCCCCGCCAGCCGCATCCCCGATCCGGGGGCTGC